>NZ_JAUBTK010000076.1:0-16621 GCF_036702455.1 Microcoleus sp. D2_18a_D3 | reverse complement strand
CTCGATACCCAATCTTGATGTCCTTTAAATTCTTGTATCAGCTTACCTGTTAAATCCCACAACCTTACTGTTTTGTCCCATGATGCCGTAGCGATATATTTGCCGTCAGGACTAAAAATGACACTCCATACTGGACTTTGATGTCCTTCAAATCTTTGTATTAACTTACCTTTTAAATCCCACAACCTTACTATACCACGATTAGACCCTGTAACGATGTATTTGCCGTTAGGACTAAAACTGACACTTCCTACCGCAAGTTCATGTCCTTTAAATTCTTGTATCAGCTTGCCTGTAATATCCCACAACCCTGCTGTTTCCCGTGATGCCGTAGCGATGTATTTGCCATCAGGACTAAAACTGACACTCCCTACCGCATATTGATGCCCGAACCTATTTTTTTCTCGGATGTTGTCCACTATTTGCTGTAGGGTGAAGAGAGGACTGGAGACTGAGTAATCTGCAAGTGAAGATTTGTTTTTCTCGATATCTCTAAGTTGTTTGCCAATCTGCACGGCTGAGATTAAAGGCTCTATTTGCTCATTATTAACTTGAAACTGTCTCAATGTATCAGTTCCTAATCGCTCTAATTTGGTCAATTTCTGTGCCTTGTCCACTTGCTGCCATGCTAATCCCATTACAGTTGCAGCACCAATTAAGCTAATGCTAAATATCGCTGCACCAATACTCCTGAGCCATTTAACTTGTCGCTTTGCTGCTGCTGACAACAGTTCTACTTTTTGTCTGGCCTCTGCATATATCTGCTTTTCGGCTTCAGTTTGCTTGAGTTGTTCACCTAATTTCGCACCGCGCTGTTTGCGGATAAAAGGCACTAAATAATCGTGGACAAGTTGGTATCTTTGAATCGGAGTTGCTGGTACTTCTAACACCAATCCCGATTTAACGACAATCTCGATAACCAAGTCTAATCTTTCTGACGCGGTTCCTAAATCTGCTGCTAATTCAGCCAAAGTTTTCTGAGGACGGGTATTGTTTTCATCCGTCAGCAAGTACAAGATAAGTTCGGCAATGTCTTTATTTTCCTTGCCGCAGTCTGCGATCACTTCAGCTAAAAATTCCTCAACCAGTTTGAGCTTTGCGAGATCGCCAAGTTGCTGATAGTCACTCAGTCGAGTAATCTGCCGTTTTTCCAGTTGCGTCCCCACAATTTGCAACTCAATCGGTCGCACTTCGCCGAGTTGACCTGCCAAATCTTCTACCAGTGTGTTTGCCAAATCATCATCCAAGTAAAATTGAGAGCGTCCTGTTAAGGTTTGGACAACAACTTTAGCATCTGACCTCAAAAAATTACCCAAATAATAGCGATTTATTTTATTGAGGATGTCATCTTCAATTATTGATAATTTGGTCGTGCGATTCCACTCTAACAAGTAGAAAAGATAATCTTCCCGCAGCGACAGGATAATTTTAAGATGGCAAATTTGCAAACATTCAGCCAAAAAATTATATAACTCTTGCCTGCTGCTTTGGTCTTGATAAGCAAAGAAAAATTCCTCAAACTGGTCAAAGATTAGTACCGTCAATAAATTGCGTTTTTCATAGAGTCGCAACTGTTCCAAAATAGCTGTCGGTGTGTCAATAGGAGTAGATAAACTCTTACCTTTTATTTTTTCAATTCCCAATTTTAAACGCTGACCGCAATCCCTCGCCCAATCGTGATAAGACTGCAATAAAATAGGCAATACGTCCCGCGCGTCAAAAGTGGTAAGTTGCAGTGCCGGAACTAACCCCGCTTGAATAATAGAACTTTTTCCTACCCCTGACTGTCCGTGAATAATTGTCAGCTTACAAGCAGGTGTACCTATGCGTTGAATTATCTGTTTAATATCCTTTGCTCGCCCGGAAGCCGCTTCAATTTCCTCAACAATTTCAGCTTTTGACTGACCTGATTCTAAAGCAAGATTAATTGTTTGTTGCGGCTGCAAGCGACCGGCGCCAATAAAAGCTTGCAGTCGGTATTTGCTTTTAACTTCCTGTTGTTCTAGTTTTAAATCAAATGCTTTTAAATATTCGCTTTGCTCAAAATAGAGAGTTCTCAACTCTTCTAAAATCCTCAGATAAAGCTGCACATCATCTTGAGGCTGCGTATTTTCTTTAGCTGCTTCTAAGTTCCTAACAGCCTCCGACTGTTGACCCAGATTTCGCTGCGCTTTTGCCAAAAGTAACAGATACAAACCAGTCTCTTGTTGGGATATTTCTGCTTGTGTCAAAACAAGCAATGCTAATGTAGCTGATTCGCAAGCTTTTTCCCACTCAGAACGTTGCAGGGCTACCTCAGCCAAAAAGCCGTAATCTTCAGCTACTTGACTCTGAGTGCCACAATTTTCGTGCATTTCTAAAGCTTGGTCAGCTAAAATTGGCAACTCTTCCCAAGCTTCTAAAAGTCGCAGCACTTCGCCAAGTTCGCTAATACATTTAGCTGCTAAATCATTTCGTTGTGCTTGCTCAAAACTCTCCAGAGATTGCTGCAAATACTTTCTAGCTTCTCGCCAATAGCCTTGATTTCCTGCCCGGTGCAATTCAGCTTTGCGGTTGTAAGCTTGAGCAATTTTCTGGCAGACAATTCCTTGTCTTTCTAAGTGGCGATTTTGCTGCCAAAATGTCAAACTTTGCTGATAATGTTCGAGTGCTAAATCTATTTGATTTTTCTGAGATTCAACTAAACCCTGAATAAATTGCCAACTAGCTTGCAATTCCGGGTCTAATGCTGCATTTAGCAGGTCATTCTCCACCGACTCAACTTCATAGTCATCTAATTTAAAATTCTCAACATAACCAAAAGCTTGGCCTACTTTTTGTCGCAAAAAAATCATCAAATCATAGGGCGGCATGGTAAACTGAATTGGAGGAGGAGCCCAAGACTTCAAATCATTCGCCGATCGACTGAATTTAGACAGTACGGAATCCGTCACCCATAATATTAAAGGAAAAGCAAAATCTTGATTGAATTGATCTCGCGCTCTATTCGCGCCCGCTAACAGGTCATCAAGAGCAACCACCGATTCGATACCGACAATTATTAAAGCTTTCGGCGGTTGCTCTTGGACGGCATTTAGAATGGTTTGATAAAGTGTTTTGGTAGCAGGTTCGAGGGCTAATTCTTGATATTCAACAGTCGAGCGATCGCGCAGCTTTTCCAGCATTGCAGAACGCAAGCTAGCATAATTGCAGCGCACTATAGTTAAAGAAAACTTTCCTTGAAAGCGGGCGATCGTCCGTACCAAAGTAGATAGCGATCGCTCATTTTCGGCTGCAATATCTTCGGCGGGATTTGAGTTTACCATAATCTCACGAATTTTTCTGCTGCCACCGCTTAAATTTGTCAGTTTCCATCAACAGCGGATTCAACGCAAACCAATTTCCTTGAGTGTCGTCTACATATTCAAAAACCCACAGGTTTCGCAGCAAATCTTGGTATTCTTTATCTCCATTTATGCTTTGTTCTTTCACCACCTTAAACAGTAATTCCCACTCATCATTATCGATGCCGCGAATCAGAGTGTCGCGGGCACTGCGAATCACTGATTTTAACACATTTTGCGAAATGGGAGGGTCATCTTGCTGCAAGCAACCAAACAGGATTCCCATCAAGTTTCGCAGATGACCTCCGCTAACTCGGCACAATTCATCTAAAGTTTCAGGACTGTCAAAAACTTCGGCAATTAATGTAATATATTTCTCTGGCGACACATTAGGGAAAGCCCGCGACATCACCATGCGCCGCAGTAAATTCATCCCCTCAACACATTCGCTGCCATCTCTATTCTTTACGGGTACCATCGGCAAAACTTGCGGGTCAACTCCGCCGCCCAATCGATTTTTCAAAATTGCACTTTCATTGCCAAAAATCAATCCCAACGGCAGGGTATAAACTAAATGGCAATTCAGTTTCCGCAACTGATCGCCCCGGTCAATAAAAATATATTCTGGCAACAGTCGCCCCGAGGCATTGGATTGAGAAACTATCCGGTCTAAGTTGTCAACAATCACCACCAATCCTTTTTTACCGCGCTGCTTTAACTGATTAATTGCTACATCAATAATTTCTTGATTAATCAGTTCTAACATTTTATTCGCTTGCGGTTCCATGTACTGTCTCAGTTTAGATCGCAAGTCGGGATCACTTTTGGTTTTGGCAGTAATTTTGGCGATGCCTAAAGGCAGAGAGACTTCCAAATTTCCGTCTGTATGGCCCTTATATTTGCTGCCAAAAAGTTCTCCTTCAGCTTCTAAAGTCACAGGGGTTTGTAAAAAATTCCAACTATTTTTTAAGAATTCTTTAAAGCGCTGGGGCTGCAAGGAAATTTTGCCCTCTTCCAAGCTTTGGGTGACTCGCCGGGCGATCGCTAACATGATATCTGTCAAATCGAGATCCATTTCATCGAGGTCTTGTGTGGACTCGAAGTAAACTACATGAAATCCCTCATCTGTCAACTCTTTTTGCAGTCGCGACAATTCAGTAGACTTGCCACAACCAATATGTCCGGTAAACAATTGGCAAGTCGGTTTATCTCGTGCCAGACGGGTAATTGTCCGTTTGAGTATGTTAATAACTTTTCCGCCACGCACCTCAGCAAAATCAATGTAGTAACGCTGATCTTCGGCATTGCCCAATATCAGGGAGTGACTGGGGTTGCAGGCATCGCAGAATCGATCGAAATCTAGGTTCATAAAATTTTATAAATTAGTTTTTGTAGTTATTGTAGGGTGGGTCAGGGCTGAATGTTATTACCAGAGACAAAACAATTTTCCGGGTAAGCACCCTACGGTTAGTTAGCTGACCACCCATACGTCGAAGACTATTAGTGTGAACCTGGATGCTGTTTCCAATATTGGTAGGCGGCATAGGCTAAGGTGACAGCGCCGGTGACGATCGCCGCTTCGTCTACCTCAAATTGCGGGTGATGGAGGGGATAGTTCGGTTTGTCAGTTAGTCCCACTCCTAAGCGAAACATGGTTCCCGGTGCGTGTTCTAAGTACATCGAAAAATCTTCGGCGCCGAGGGATGGTTCTGGTAAAATTTGGACGCGCGATCGACCTAAAGCTTCTAAAGCCGCAGTTTCGACTAATTGCGTGAGTTTGGGGTCGTTTTGGACTCCGGGCACGCCGCGCTTGTAGGTGAGTTCGTACTTAGCGCCGTAAGTCGCGCAAACGCTAGAAACAATTTGTTCGATCCAAGCCGGCAGTTTTTCGTGGGTTTCTGGATGCAGCGATCGCACGGTTCCCAATAATTTTACTCGATCGGCAATTACGTTCGGCGCTCGTCCGCCGTTAATTTGCCCGATCGTCAAAACCAGTGGCCTCAAAGGATTTTGCGTGCGGCTAATTGCCTGCTGCAAAGTGGTAATTATCTGAGAAGCAATCCAAATTGCGTCGATCGCCTCGTGGGGACGCGCACCGTGGCCGGATTCGCCCATCACAATCAATTCTATGTCATCTGCCGCCGCCGTCAGTGCCCCGTGGCGGATACCGATGCAACCGCCGGGAATCGTCGGAAAAACGTGCACTCCGAGGATGCCGTCAACATCTTGCATCGCCCCATCTTTAATCATCCATTGAGCACCTTGGGCAATCTCTTCCGCCGGCTGAAACAAGAAGCGGACGTGACCGGGCAATTTTTCCCCTAGCTGAGACAATATCATGGCTGCGCCCAAACCGACGGTGGTGTGGATGTCGTGGCCGCAGGCGTGCATGACTCCCTCGTTGCGGGAGGCAAATTCTAAGTTTGTGCGTTCTTGAATCGGCAAAGCGTCCATATCGGTGCGAATTGCCAGCCAGCGGGACTCGCTGCTGTTGCCTTTGAGTTCGCCGAGCACTCCTGTTTTGCCGATTCCTTCGATCGCGTGAACTCCGCTGGAAGCGAGAACTCCGGCTACGTAGGCGGCGGTTTGATATTCTTGGCCGCTGAGTTCGGGGTGGGAGTGGATGTGGCGGCGAATTTCGATTAAGCGGGGTGCTAGGGTGGCGGCTAATTCTTTGATGCGGGGAAGCATGAATTTAGTTGGGGAGTGCGGTACAAGTTGTAGTCAACTAGGGTAACGCATATGTTTGGGGGTGAACAGGGTTACAAGGGACAAAAGTGCGATCGGGCTTTTAGATGGCAATGCTATTTCGTTTGTGAATAAGATTTTTTTTTCTCACCGCAGAGGGCGCAGAGGACGCAGAGAAAAGAGAGAAAAGAGAGTTAGGTATAAACGGGGAAGAAAAGTCTATATTCTTGGCTCAAAGGCTGAGTTTTAGTTGAGAATCTCTGGTTGTGATATCATCAAATAGTAAATTTATTAAAATTATTTTCTATGATTAGCTTTGGATTCTGGAATGTAATTATTTTAATTACAGTCGCTTTGATTCTAAAACTTAATTTGCGGTTAGATAGCGAAAAAACAGCATGGCAAGATTCTTTGTTTTTAAAACATCCTTCTATCCAAAGGTTGACTCAGTTTTTTCGTCAACGTATCGTTAACTTTATTTTGCAAGCAGTTATTGTATTAGTTGTAACCCGATTTCTCTGTTATACCGGTTGGTTGGTTTACAATCTGACTACTCGACCGGATCCGCCTTACTGGGATTTTAAGTGGTTTTATGTAGCGAGTAGATTAGCCCATCAGCATTTGAGTCCCTTTAATGTCGAGGTGTTTAACATCGGTTTCTGTAGCATCACAAAAGTGTGTGGGTTTATTCCATCTTTTGTTTATCCACCTAATATCATTCCTCTGCTGTGGTTTGTGGGCTATTTCCCGATGAAGACTGCATTCACCATCTGGACTTGGCTGCATCTTATTGCCACAGGTTTTGTTTTATGGGGAGCGAATATCTTGTTGGTGTCGCACTCACGAGCTTTTAGGACTATTTGTAGTATATCAGTTGCATTCCTCTACGGTTTTGTCTTCGATCTTCAAGTTGGAAATGTGGCAACTTTTATTGCTGTTATGCTGTTATGGATGTTTATTTATGCTAGAAAAAATTACGATGTAATTGCAGGAATTTTATTAGGAATTGCACTTTTTAAACCAACTTTAGTTATATTGTTTATTCCTTATTTTTTAATCAAAAGACGGTTTCAGCTAGTTTTTATATCTCTAGCCACGGTAACTTTTTTGGCAGTTATAGGTCTAGCTGTAACGGGCAATTCTTTAACAGGATTTATACAGGATGCGACTCGTGGATTTCCACTGTGGCTCAACGATCCATCGAATAATGCTTATATTTCTATGAGTCGTCTTGATTTAAGGGTTATGGGGCCGAGATTTTTCCCCGATAGTCCCTTGGTGGCGAAGCTATTTTCTGACTCGATCTGTCTGCTGCTAGTTGGTTTAGTGAGTTGGTATTTTTACAAAAAACAATCTCGCAATGCTTGGTCAAAAAAAGTTGATTTATCTGAAATGGTGCTAATTTCTACTTTGAGTATTGCTATCAACTATTCTCAGCCCACCAGTTCTGTGATGTTAGCACCGGCGGTGGTTTTTTTGCTGAATGATTTATGTTTTCAGATTAAAAATTGTGCCTTCTCTAAGCAAAGAATGTCCGTTTGGTTATTCGGCGTTGGCTGTGTGATGGTGCAAACCGCTGTGATTCATGGCGGGCTGTTGGTGTTTCTAGGAAAGCGGTGGAACTGGAAGGGGGGGGAATTGCCTTATTTGTTTAAAGTAACTATTTTTTCACTACCGAGTTATGCGATTTTAGGCCTGACGTTAAGTGTTTTAGTCTTAGCGATTCAATCTCTTGGTCAAAAACAGGTTGCTGAATTTGACCTACCGAGCTGAAGCAGGAAATAGACATTTATCTGGTCAAGAGTAAGTAATAGGTAGGGTGTTCAAAATGTCATTTTATAACAAATTTATTCATCTCTCTCTTCTCTTCCTCTGTGCTCTCTGCGTCCTCTGCGGTTAAATCATCCAGAGTCGCTGTCGATTTTCTGTTGCTGCGATCGCTCTTCGCTTTGAATTCTCCCCTCAGATTTAGCCTCATCTACTGCTTCTTGAATTAATGTCAACACCATATTCGAGACCGGCCGATAATGCGATTTGGCTAACCGCTCTAGGTCTGCTTTAAGTTCTTCTGGAAGATATACAACTATTCTGGGGAGTTTTGCTGGCAAGGCTGTTATTTGTGCTTTTACTGCCCTATTGTACCTTACTGCGTCACCGTCCAAAACAAAGTACACGGCAGGACACGCAGGCAGTTGAGAGCGATCGCGCGCAGTGGTAGTTGCTAGTTTAATCGTCTTTGGATTCATTGAACTTTCCTTCCTTCTGCGCTCTTTCGAGTCCTTCTTCCACCAAAAGTAATGCCATTTGGGAAATCGAACGACGCTCAATACTCGCCAGTTTCTCTAACTTCTCCTTGATTTCGGGTGGGGGGTAAAAGGCAACTCTAGGAGATTTTGCAGGACTCACATTGTTTGGGGGTAGCGTGTTCACGATGTCATTTTAGCTGACTGCAAATTTTTTAGAAAAATTTTAAGCCAAGGTAGCACACCACAATCTAGTTTAGGCTATAGTAATCTAAATAGCCAAAACCCAAACCCCACTCCAACACAAAATCAACGGCCCGACAGGTTGGCAGTTGAGAATGACTCATCAGCGTAGAGATCAAAGGTTAATTGCTGCTGGGTTCATCTTCTGTAGTCTTTTTAGCCAAGTAAGCATCTACAGCTTCAGAGACAATCCGACTTACGAGATTGCTGACTGTCCGGTCTTCTTTCTTGGCCCAATCTTCCAAGACGTTGTAGGCGTTTGGAGGAACGTAGCTGGTGACTCGTTTTAGGTTTTTTGCTGGCAAGTTAGGCAACTGGGAATTTACTTCATAGATCGATCGTACTTTCTTTGTACGCCTCTTTGGTGTCGCCCCTTCAGGTGTTTGACTCATCCCGTTTCGCCTGGGCTTGCTCTTGCTCTTGACACCAGTTTTCTATTAGTTGACCTCCGACGCTGCTCATATCCCTTTCCGCACGAACGCACAAGGCTTTGAACCTGATCTTCAATGCCTTGGGAATTACAAGTTTGATGGTGTCTTTTTCATTTGCCATAACTTTATTTTCACACGTTTACGTGTGAAAAGTCTAAAATTCCCTTAGTTACCTATTCCCATATTCCCATAGCTGTGCTAGAGTGAGGATGTACAAACGGAAAAGCGATCGCCCCTGGCCTGGAAAACTTGAGGGCGATCGCAATTCCACTATTCGTGTAATTCAAAGTCTATGATATCACAGCCAAAATCAGTTCCCGAATTGCTCCGGGAAGAAATTCCTGATGTACCTCAAGGTAAACAACCGATTCGTTTGCTGTTGTGTGGCGTTCCTAAAGCGGTAGACAGCATCGTTAATCTGTTGCACGTTTTAGGTTTTGCAGAAGTTGGGGAATGGAGCCCGCCTCTACCATCGCCGATAGCGGGTGAGGTGATTCGGATTTTAACCCGTTACTGGAAAGAGTAATTGTTGAGGGCGATCGCACTTTTTTTGTGAAGTGCGATCGTCCTTTCTGTCTCATTTAGGACTTACCCATAAATACCAAAGAAACCGGGTTTTTCACGACTGTTAAAGACCCGGATGCAGTATTTCCGTAAAAAACCCGGTTTCTGCCTCCAGGAGTACGATCGTCAGAATCTTTTAAGTGGCGATCGCCAGCGCATCCAAAAACAATATAACAGAGTCAATACCAACCATCCCGACACACAGCAAAACCCAGGAAGCGTAACATCAATACTCGGTGAAGGCTGCGTGTTAACTTCAATAATAAATTGATTAACATAAGGTTCAACAAAATTGTCATAAGCATTTTCTAATGCTTCGCGTTGTTTGATTCTGTCTTCTTGGTCGTTCATCCTTAACCAGCCTTCATTTCAAGTGTCTGAAGGTATGGTCGGTTTGGGGTAGGAAAGCAAAGCAACCCCCCGGTTATATCAGCCAGAAACTTGATAGAATAAGCGTTAGAGCGGTTTGGGGTACGTCGTGAAGATTGCAGCCCCCCCAAAGTTCTTTTGCAATTCCCCTCCCTGGAACCCATGCCGAGCAAAGATAAAGTCACCTATGGGCCTATTGTTAAAGAACGTGCCAAGCGCTTATTAGGGGCACTGTTGGCTTATGCCAATTGGGAATTAGAAGACGTTGGTGGCATCTCTCTAAGTTTTAGATGGCGGGATGAAACTACAAAACAACCGAAATTGGTGATTGAAACCCAACTGAGAACGCTGGAATTTCTCACGGTCAAAGACAAGCATGAAGGGAAATTAACTAAAAGCCAGATTAGACAGGCACTTAATGAACATTTAGAGGACTTTTTGCACATCCTCGAAGATAATCGCTCTAAGACGCAGGGAAATGAAACGTTGCACTTTACTCTGAAGTTGTGGAGTAAAAACACGCAAAAGAATTTAGAACAATTTGAAATTGAATGGGAACGCCTACGCCCCGAAAAATCTAAGCAACAGGAGAAAACTCTACGGAAAACGGTTGCTGGAAAAACCCCTAAATCTGAAGATAAACTTATAAACTGGCAAGAAATCTGCCGCCAAAACCTCGCGGAACAAAAGCAACTCACCACCAACCGGTTTACCAACGCCTGCGGGGTGACACCGCAACTAGATGAGATTTATATTCGCTTAGCGATTGTTGAACGCAAACCGTCCAAGCCTCCCTCAAGGGATCGGCCAGAAGAAAAGGAAGAAGAAAAACTCATCCCCATTGCTGAAGAACGCTTTTTTGAGGATGTGTTGCGACAAGGGCAAAGCGAAATTAGCCAAGGGCGCAAAATTGCGATTATTGGCGAACCGGGTTCGGGGAAAACCACGCGCTTACAGAAGATTGCCGATTGGATTTTAAAGCAAGAATTGGGTTTGCCGATTTGGGTATCTTTGGCAGATTTAACTCAACCGACAATTACCCAATATATCGAGGATATCTGGCTGAAACAAACAGGTCAAAATCTCACTATTGATGCACTCACCCAACAAAAACACCTGATTTGGCTATTGTTGGATGGGTTGGATGAAATGACATCTAAGGTGGAAATGCGCCATGTTTCCGCACTTTTGGGGGGATGGGTGCAGGCGGCGCGGGTGGTGGTGACTTGTCGGGTGAATGTCTGGGAAGCGGATAAGAATGCTTTTTCGGGGTTTGATGTGTTTCGGAATTTGGAGTTTAACCCGGAACAGGTGACGGACTATATTCGCCGTTGGTTTGCAGAGATGAGAGATGCAGCGACAGGGGAGAGTTTAGAGGCGGCGTTAGCAGAGTCGGAAAATTCCCGTCTCAAGGAGTTGATTCAGAATCCGTTGCGGTTGTGGATGTTGTGTCTAATTTGGCAGACGGGGGGCGGTTTGCCGGAAACGCAGGCGGGGTTATACGCGCAGTTTGTGGATTGGGTGTATCGCTGGAAGGCGGATGAGGAGATTTTAGATCAACGGGAGGCAATTGATAAAGCTTTGGCGCGGTTGGCGTGGGCGGCGATGGAACAGAAGGATGAGGTTTCGCGGTTACGGTTGCGGGAAAGTTGGGTGTTGAAGGTTTTGGGAAGTCGCCCGATTTTTGAGGCGGTGATGAAGTTGGGGTGGTTGAATCGGGTGGAACGTTTTCCAGAGGCGATTTGCGTGTTTTATCATGCGACGTTTCAGGAGTATTTTGCGGCGTTGGCAGTGAAAGATTGGGATGATTTTTTACCTCGGAATCATGTTGATTTTCCGGTGCCGGGGAAGGAATATCGGATTTTTGAACCGCCGTGGAAGCAGGTAATTTTGCTGTGGTTAGGGCGTGGGGATGTTGCGGATAAGGAGAAGTTTATTGAGAAGTTGGTAAATTTTGATGATGGGTGTGGAGAATGGAATTTTGAGAAAGTAGATAGAGGTTTTTATGAATATCGCGCCTATTTTTTGGCAGCCGCAGGGATTGGGGAGTTTAATGATTTTGAGGAGCCTGATATTATTAGCGATATTATAGACCAGCTTGTTCTTTGGCGGTTTGGTTCTTCTAAATTTGAACACCAAGAATGGCTGATGTATCCAAATTATATTGAAAAGGCTGCGGCTATAGCATTGAAAGAAACCAATCACCTAAAGGTAATCAATGCCTTGACTGTTTTATTACAAACGTTGCCGCATGAAAGTGAGAGGGTTAATTTTACAGTGGCTGCTTTTATATTAGATATCGACCCTAACAATTTTGCAGCAAAGGCTACTATAACTAATTTATTAAATAGTAAAAATTACCGAGAAGCTGCCGAATCACTATTAAGCAATAATAATAATCACAATGAGCGAGAACAAAAAAATATTATCGATCGGCAGGAAAAATTACCTGAAGAAATAAATCAAATGTCTAAACTACTAAAATCTTTTGAAGAAAACCGATTGCAAAAAATCAAAGCTTTGGAAACTTGTAATGACGTGAACTATTTAATTGGTCAGTTCCGAGACGGTTTTGAAATTAAGAACAATGGGGAAACGTCGATTAAACATACTTTTACGGCTGCTAAAGCTAGATTGGCACAGATTGGAAGAGAGGATATAAGTATTATTGAACCTATACTTCAGTTACTATTTACTAAACCCAGTCATTTTCTCTGTAGAAATATCATTGATTTATTATTTGAAAAAATTATCAACAGTAATTCATTATATTTTTTAGTCATTAAGAGATTAAAAGAGTACCTGGATGGAAAAGTTATTAAACTCAGTTTTGATACATCTAGGTGTGCTATTGAAATACTTTTGTATTGCGCCCAAAAACTCCCCTACCCCGAATTCTACCGCGCATGGCACGGTTTAACCGAAACCCAAACCTCCCCCCTCGTCCAAACCCTTAACCTCGCCGAACTCCCCCAACTCCTGCAAACCCAACTCACCGAAACCAACCTCCACCAAACCCTGCAACTCTTCTGCATCGATGGCAGCAAATTCGATAACCCCGATAACCCCGCCGCCGACATCTACCTGCAACTAATCAAAAAACACCACTGCCCCAAATCCACAGAAGGCACACCCCGCACCCTCACCGAATTCAAAATCTACTGGCAACTCCTAGACTGGGATAAACACCCGATCCTCATCTTCTACCAAGACCCCACATCCCCCGCCGCCCAAGGTTTGAGCCCTACTTTCCTCGATGCCCTCACCCGCTTCGACGGTACAATCTGCCTCATCACCGACACACCTCATCCACCCCTGCAAACCTTCTCCCCCCATGACCCCGATTTACTTCAAACAGTCGTAAACTGGCTCAAACGACTTCATCTAGAGTCCTAAGTTTTGACTGTCGGGAGTTACGCATCAAAACCAAAGAAACCGGGTTTTTCACTTTAGTTAAAGGTCGGGATGCAGTATTCTCGAAAAAAACCCGGTTTCTGACCACCCGCAAACCAAAGAAACCGGGTTTTTGGCCGCTTCTACGAGGTGTAACGAAGTATTCTTGAAAAAACCCGGTTTCTGACTACCCGCAAACCAAAGTTAGCTAGAATAAATTTAATTCAAATAAAATAAAATAAAAATAAATTTGCCGCATTTCGTGATACAATAAAAACCTAAAAAAATCCCACAAAAAAAGCAATGTCTGAAATTACTCTAGACGAAACCAAACTTAAAGAATTGCTCAAAGCAGCGATTTTTGAGTTATTAAAAGAACAAAAAGAAGTATTTTCTGAAATTTTAACAGAAGCCCTAGAAGATATAGGGATGGAAAATGCTATCAAAGAAGGCGAAAATACTGAAACAGTCAGCCGCGAGCAAATTTTCAAAATCCTGAAGAGACAACCATGAATGTGGAGTTTAAAAAGAGCTTTGAAAAGGATTTACTCAAGATTCTTGATGCTGACTTGTTGCAAAGAATTCAGGAAGCGATAGAAGAAGTTGAGAACGCCGAAAAATTAAATGAAGTCAGCAATGTTAAAAAACTAAAAGGTGATGCAGACTACTATCGCCTGAGAGTGGGCGATTACCGAATCGGTATTAAAGTTAATGATGGCGTAGTCTATTTCGTCAGGATACTCCACCGCAAAGAGATTTACAGATACTTTCCGTAATCATTTCGAGCGATCGCACTTTCTGAATTGTTTCTCATCCACACCAGACGGCGCATTTGTCAGCAAACAACCCGGCTGCTGCGTCTTCGGAAACGCAATCACATCTATTCAGTGTAATGATACTTACAAGCCACGATCGCAATTTCTCGATCCCTAACTTGGTAAACTAAACGATGTTCGTTTCATTGCAAATTATGTAAATTAACTTCAACTAAATTTTGCCCCTCTTTAACATTTTCAATAGCTTTTAAAAGTCTATTTTTGTTGACTTCTGATTTCAAAAGATATTCGGTTTCATCACACTCTGAAACAATTCTTTCAATCTCTTTATCTCCAAAAGTCGCCTTAATTTGTTCTAAAAAATGATCATTGAGTTCGCTGGCTTTTAAACGATAAACTGTTGACATCGTTTTTACCTATTTTCGATTATGCTAATTATAGCGTTTTTAATCTAAAGACGTGGAATGTAACTAGAGCATACAGTATCAGCCAAAGTTTTGACTCAATGACAGTCCAGGACGCAGAATCGTGTCTGTCATGCTGAACAAAACGCAGTGTAGTGAAGCATCAAGCGAGATGCTTCCCTTCTCTCAGCATGACACATAGGCTTTGCCTAAGTCCCGATCGCCTTATGACTTCGGCGTATAAGTCGATCGCACTTGCAACTCCTTCAACTGCTTCTCATCCACACCAGACGGCGCATTCGTCAGCAAACAACCCGCCTGCTGCGTCTTCGGAAACGCCATCACATCGCGAATCGATTCCTCACCAGCCAACAGCATCACCAACCGATCCAAGCCGTAAGCAATGCCTCCGTGGGGCGGAGTTCCATACTCAAACGCCTCCAACAAAAAGCCAAACTTATTGTAAGCTTCCTCAGTCGATAAGCCGATCGCCTCAAACACCTTTTCCTGAACATCCCGCTGATAAATCCGCAGAGAACCGCCGCCGACTTCTGTACCGTTTAACACCAAATCGTAAGCTTGAGCCCTCGCAGTTTTCAAATCGTTAATATCGTCAGGATGCGGCGCAGTAAACGGGTGGTGCAATGCTTCCAAACGCTTCTCATCAGCGTTCCATTCAAACATCGGGAAATCAGTCACCCACAGCAGATTCATCTTGTCCTTGTCAATCAATCCCAATTCGTTACCGATAAACAAACGCAATCTATCCAAAGTCTTATTGACAGTTGTCACATCAGCCGCTGCGAATAACAACAAATGACCGGGTTGCGCGCCCGTGCGATCGAGCAATTGCTGTTTTTGTGCTTCCGTCAAATTATCCTTAATTGCGCCGATCGTATCAATTTCGCCATTATCCCGCACGCGAATGTAAGCCAATCCCTTCGCACCGGCTTCGCTGGCTTCCCTAAACAAATCGCCACCCGGTTTAATCCGCACGTTAGAAATCGCATCATTTCCGCCCGGAATCGGCAAAATCTTCACAATTCCGCCCGCAGCAACCGCCCCGGAAAATACTTTAAATCCCGAATCTTTCATCAAATCGGAAACATCGACTAATTCCATACCGAAGCGAGTGTCTGGTTTGTCGCTACCGTAGCGATCCATTGCTTCCGCGTAAGTCAAGCGCGGAAAAGGACGGGGCACTTCTACGCCTTTGACACTTTGGAAAATCTGGGAGACTAAACCTTCGTTTAATTCGAGAATTTCTTCTAAAGACATGAAACTCATTTCCATGTCTAATTGTGTGAATTCCGGCTGTCTGTCGGCGCGCAAATCTTCATCGCGGAAGCAGCGGGCAATCTGATAATATCTGTCCAAACCCGAAACCATTAACAATTGTTTGAACAACTGCGGCGACTGCGGCAAAGCGTACCACTCGCCCAAATTGACGCGGCTGGGCACTAAATAATCTCTCGCACCTTCAGGAGTCGATCGCGTTAAAATCGGTGTTTCAACTTCAATAAAACCTCCCACATCTTCCAGGTGGCGGCGCATAGCTTTGACTACTTGGTGGCGAAGCTGCAAATTGCGACTCATACGATCGCGCCGCAAGTCCAAATAGCGATATTTCAGCCGCAAATCTTCCCGCACACTTTCATTTTCCGCCGTCGCCACCTGAAACGGTAACTGTTTGCGAACAGCATTTAACAACTCAATTTCGTCAGCGTAAATTTCCACCTCACCCGTAGGCAATTTCGGGTTGAGGGAATCGGCGGGGCGGCTGGTGACTCGCCCAGTAATTTTAAGCACGTATTCGCTGCGTAAAGCCTCAGCCCCGTGATAGGAATCGGGGGTGCGTTCAGGATCGCTGACAATTTGCACAATACCCGATCGATCGCGCACATCCAGAAAAATCACCCCGCCATGATCGCGGCGGCGATCCACCCAGCCGTAAAGGGTGACAGTCTCTCCGATGTGTTCGCTTCGCAGTTCGCCGCAGTAGTAAGTTCTCATGGTTGGGGGTTATGGACTAAAAATAAAGCTTTTTGATTATAGCGCTTAGTGTCAAAACCTTTTATGAACAGGCAAGATGCCTGTTCCACAATAAAATTCTAGGACTTACGCATTGACAAAAAACATTATCTATGTATTCTAGACTCTAACATCATTGCTAAGGTTCGCCAAAAT
>NZ_JAUBTK010000075.1:0-38272 GCF_036702455.1 Microcoleus sp. D2_18a_D3 | reverse complement strand
CTGATTTTTCGCTCATCTGACTACATTACCATATTTCTCGGCTCTTACTCTCACTATTTTTCACCTGAATCCTTACGATTAAAGATTAAAGATTAAAGAATTGAAGCATTGACCCCACGGATGAATACGGGGGCTTGTATCCTGGATGCTTTCGGTCATGTGAAGACTACTGCCTATTAATATTTGATTGGGTTTTAACCCCTGGCAGGGCTATTAGCCCGGAAGTAGAGTGCAGGGGGGGTTTCACCACAATGCAACGGCCCTGTCCTTTTCTAGGGGGGAGTGGAGTGCCACTCCTTTCACGACGGATTTTTTATTATTTCTATACATTGTATTTTCATTTTTTAATGTAAAAATTTTTCCATATAGTAGCGGAAAGTTGGTCGATCGCGCTATATTAAATTCACTTAATTAGCAATTGTATTTTTCAAGACATGATAAGGCAGCGTTTCTACCGTATTACGCCTTCATTGAATCGCATTTGAGATTAACAGCAGAAACTTATACGTAAGTAAAAAGCTTTAATCCCGATCACCCAAGTATAAAATGTTGTTCATTAACAGATAATTGGAATTTGGGATCGACCGCTAGAAAATTATGGTATTTATGCCCTAAGATAGATACACTAAGTTTGGTCACGTTAATGTCTTGGTTGAGGCTAGCCGATATGGACGCCATAGTAGATGCAGTAGATTTGACTGCGGTAAGGCCGGGATATCGCCCGATCGCGCAATTGTACACAGATTCTCGATCGGCTATCGATCGGTTCCTGCGCGAGAAAGAGCGACAACCCGCCGCTAAAATTCTCCAACCTACCTCGTTGTGGCGGAGGATTTCCGGGACGCGGTGCTGCCCAAATCCCAAAAAGTTGCATTAGCGATCGTTAATTGCATCGGGAGAAATAGTCCTCAACCGAACAGACATTCTCGACGAACTCGAAGGCAGACCGATTATTTACAAATACATTAAACCTTTTAATCTTTCAATTAATCTTGGCTGTTATCTTCCAGATGGAGGTGTATAAATTTTAGCAAAAAGAGGCTAAGGATTCGGGATATATTCGAGCCGTAATCCGTAGCAAATCGACAGGGGAAATGGAGGCAAACCTTATTTGGGGAATTCTGTTTTGATGCTAGTAACTATGATGCACGACTTTTATGATGCGCTGGCCGATTTGGGAATCTATGCAGATGCCACACCGGCGGAGCGCCAACAAATCCTTAATCGCGTTGGGGCTAGTCAGAAAAAACTCAAAGAATTCGCCCACCATACGCCGATCAATTACCAACACAAGTTCGATCTGGTTGAGGCCGAATTGCTCGGCGTTTTGGGACAGACAGCAGAAGCAATGGAACTTTATGATCGAGCTATTACCGGAGCTAAAGCGAACGAATATGTAAATGAAGAAGCTCTTGCCTGCGAACTCGCTGCTAAGTTTTACCTGTCATTGGGAAGAGAAAAAATTGCCCGAATCTATATGATAGATGCCTATGATTGCTATGTCCGCTGGGGAGATCGAGCCAAAATTGATGACTTAGAAAAACGTTATCCTCAATTATTAAAACCGATTTTAGAGCCCGCAAAACTCCCTGCACATCCCTTAGCAAATTTTCCAACACCTGCTGGGCAAAATCAATCGCTTCATCCATCCATTCATCCATCCATTCCTCCGTCTGTTTCGGCGAGTGTCTCAGATTTCGGGAATTTTTCAACACTGCTAAAAGCTTGTCAAGGGCTCTCTAGTGAAAGAGAACTCGATCGACTGATTGCCAAACTGATGCAACTGGCGATGAAAAATACAGCAGCTAACAAAGGAGCGCTGATTTTGCCAAACGGCAATCAATGGGAAATCGCGGCTACAAGCGCGATCGACAATTCGGGACTCGAATGGGCGATCAACTTATCATCCGCAACACTCAATGAAAACAGCGATATCTTGCCCCTTAAAATTGTTGACTGCGTTAAAAATTTATTGAAACCTGTGATTGTTCGGGATCTCGCTCAACAACGTGATTGGGATTCCGACTCCTACATCCTCAAATATCAACCGCAGAGCCTGTTGTGTTGGCCGATTCTCGATCGAGGCAAGTTAGTCGGCATTTTGTATCTGGAAAATCGCTTAACAGCAAGAGTTTTTACCCGCGATCGCCTGCAACTTCTCAATCTACTGTGTTCCCAGGCAGCCATCTGTTTGCAAAATGCTCTACTCTATAAAAAATATCAGGATTACAACCTACAATTAGAGCGATCGCTAGTAAAAATTAGCCGAACCGAATCTCAGCTTGCAGATCAGAAAAAAATGCTCCAAGCAATTCTTGATGTCGCTCCGATTTGGATTTGGATGGTGAATCCCAGTGGTAAAGTACAGTTTGTGAACAAGACATTTTCTCAAGATGTGGGCGTGCCTCTGAGCGATTTCCTAGCTGTCGATCATTATAACGATCTACTGGGGGAGAATGCAGCGGGCTGTCTGGTTTCCGATGCCGCCTGCCTTGCTCAAGATTTGCCGCATTACTCCAGCGAAATTCTCAGACTTGTTGACGGCAAACTACACGATTTAGAAATCACGAAAGTGCAGTTAAAAAATTGCCAGGGCGAGACAATCGGGATTATTGGTTTGGCTGTTGATGCCACTGAGCGCAAGCGAGCAGCCGAACTTTTGCAAGAGCAAAATCAACAGCTAGAACGAACTTTAAAAAATTTACAACAAGCACAACTGCAAATCGTGCAAAGTGAGAAAATGTCGGCTTTGGGTAATTTAGTTGCCGGAGTCGCCCACGAAATTAACAATCCGATTGGGTTTATTTCTGGCAATTTAAGCGAAGGTAAAAGAAGTTTGGAAGATGTTATCGAACACTTAGAATTGTATCGCTCCGGTGCATCGCAATCGGAAATAGCCGACCACGCCGAAGAGATAGACCTCGATTATCTTTTGGAAGATTTACCGAAGATGATTGATTCAATGCAACTTGGGTGCGAGCGCATTTGCAGCATCAGCAACAGTTTGCGTACCTTCTCCCGAGGCGACAAAGACTACAAAGTTCCTTTTAATATTCACGAAGGCATTGATAGCGCTATTTTAATTTTGAAACACCGCCTCAAAGCCAACGAACACCGCCCGCAGATAGAAGTGATAACTACATACGGCAATCTCCCTAAAATCGAATGTTTTCCCGGTCAATTGAATCAAGTATTCATGAACCTGCTTGCCAATGCGATCGATGCCTTAGAAGAGTCAAATATAGGACGCACTTTTAGCGAAATTACCGCCAATCCCAACCGCATCACGATTTCCACGGATCTAGTCAGCGAAGGGTACATTAAAATTAAAATTGCTGATAACGGCACCGGAATCAAAGAGGAAATTAAACAGCAGATATTCGACCATTTGTTCACGACGAAAGGTGTCGGAAAGGGAACGGGATTGGGGTTGACAATTGTCCACCAGATTGCGGTAGAGAAACATGGCGGAAGCATTGAGGTGAAGGGAGAGCTTGGAGTTGGCACTGAGTTTGCGATCGTTTTGCCTGTGAAGGGATAAATTTGAATTAAAATTCAATGTTTTTTGGGCGATCGCGTAATAAGATATACTGACTTTAATTCGGGTCTTTTTTTGAAAGCCTTGGCATAACTCTTTTAAAGTTGTATTTTAGACACCCTATAAGTGAGCGCGTCACCCGTTTTGAGTTGGGAGATGTCTATTATACAAAAAAAATTAATCACCAAGGCTTCGCCCTACAAAAATTTATCTTAAATTTAACCAATCTTGAATTTCTTGCGCTAACCAAGCCGCCTCAACCTCTGTCAAATTTTTTCCTAAAACATAAAAGTAAGTTCCCATATCGTTACCGGCACGAATCTTGATTTGATTTCCCGAAAGAGAGTTATTGTGAATGAAAGCACCCAAGATTTCTGATATTTCTCCTGTTTCTTGTAAGTATTTACACCCCAATACCTGATGTGTTATTTTAAAAAATTTGCGATTAAATTTAACTTGCTTTATCTCAAAAATAACCTTAACTAATAAACCTATTATAAGTACCGAAATTACTACCCCTATGCTCAATTTTCCTGTTAAAAAGGGAATAATTGTCGGGATGAATGTCATTAGCATTACTGTTCCTAGATAAGCAGATAATAAAGGCTTTCTGACTAAGACAGCCGGAATTTTAATGTGTAACTCCGTCGCTGATTTGCTAACTTGAATGCGACAGTGAGGCGGTTTAGCAATTTTCCGAACAGTCTCAATTTGAAGATTAGCCCCTTGTATGTTGCCCGATTTCAAAGCTGCTAAAGCCTCTCTAGCCTCGCTGAAACGCTTTTCTAACGCGATTTCCGTCATCTTCTCAATCCAGCTTACCAAACAGGGATTCACACTCACGCGATCGCTAAACTGAATCCGAGAATCTTTCTGTGGCAAATCCGCAGGAGTCACCCCCGTTAACAAATGAATTAAAGTAGCTCCCAAAGCATACAAATCCGAAGCCGCCACCGCCCGCCCCCAAAACTGTTCTAAGGGTGCATAGCCACTCGTTCCTACCACTGTAAACGTTACACCTGTCACCGCCGCTTGAGCTTGTACCGCACCAAAATCTACTAGATAAACGTGCTGATCTTCCCCCCAAATTAAATTACTCGGCTTAATATCTCGGTGCAAAACCGGGGGGCTTAATTCATGCAAATAAATTAAAATCTCCAGCACTTCACTGGCAATTTTTCGTACTTGTTTTTCGGAAAATTTCTTGCCTTTTTCTAACAATTCCTGAAGTGAAAATCCCGGAATATAATCTTGCACTAATCCAAACCAAGGCAATCCTGCTCCGGCTTCCCGCTCCAGGGAAAAATAATCTCGATAGCAAGGAATGCGGGGATGATTTAGCGCCTGCAAAACTTGTGCTTCTCTTTCAAAAAGCTTGAGTTCTTCCCACTGCATTTCCGGGCTAAAAGCTAACATTTTCAGTGTTACCTGTTCTTGAGACTCTAAATCTACTGCTAGCCAAGTTTGATGACCGGCCGCTGTGCGTCCTAAACGCTGTTGCAATTGATAACGTTCTTGTAAAATTTTTCCTGGTTCTAACACAGCATTGCCCTCTTTTTTTTAATTATATTAAATTTCCTTAACTATTAAATTAACTATTTGGAAAAGAGCGTTAAATTGCTAGTACAAGTAATTATCCGTGCATTTCTCCATTCGGCATAATTGTACCGCGCCACTGAGCACCCGTTAAATTAGCAGTGCTCAAATCGGCCCTAATCAAAGTTGTGCGGTGCAAAATTGCCTCCCGAAAATCTGTTCTAGCCAGGTAAGCATCAGTCAGATCAGCTTCACTCAAATTTGCCTGATTCAAATTAGCTCGACTCAAATCAGCCCGCACCAAATTAGCTCGACTCAAGTCAGCCATAACTAAATTAGCATTGCTCAACTTAACATCAGGAAGAAATGCACCCCGCAAGTTAGCGCCAGCAAATTCAGCATCAATTAACACAGCTCTTTCCAGCTTAGCATTTGTCATTACAGCCCAAGAAAAATTTGTTTCTACCAAAGTTGCTTCAGTCAAATATATGCCATCTAAAATAGCTTCGCTCAAATTCGCCTGAGTCAGATTTGCTTCCCCCAGAGATGCTTCTGTCAAATTCGCGTGACTGAGATTAGCTTTAGTCAAATCGGCACCTTGCAAATTGACGCCCCGCAAATCGGCACCTTGCAAATTTGTACCCCGCAAATTTGCACCCTCAAAAATCCGCACCTCCTTCCGCAAATTTGCACCCCGCAAGCACGCGCCGCGCAAATCTGCACCTTGCAAATTCACACCTCGCATATCTGCATCGCTCAAATTTGCATCAATAAAAACTGCCAAAGAGATGTTGGCTTTGCGAAAGTCTGCACCTTGCAAAGTAGCTCCGTGGAAGTCTGCATCCGACAAATTTGCTCCGCTCAAGTTTGCTTGATTTAAGTTAGCACCGCACAGCTTTGCATTAGTTAAATTTGCGCGCTGAAGGTTAATTCTGCTGAGGTACGACATCGCTAAGTTTGCACCCCAGAGGTCAGCATTACTTAAATTGACGCCAATTAAATCGGCACCGCTCAGGTATACCCCTCTGAGATTCATACCTTGAAAATCTAGTTCTCCTGATGTATATCGCCTTAAAATTTCGCTGGCATTCATATTTTTTTTGTTGTTAATTAGGTACAATCTGCTATTTCTAGGCTGCTTAAATTTCTGTTCGCGCAGGCGGACTTAGTTTTTGTAGCCCCAGACTTGAGTCTGAGAAATTTGATGAAATTTCTTGATTTTCAGTTGACGCAGGCCGACTTAGTTTATGTAGCCTCAGACTTGAGTCGAGCATTTAATGAGTGGGATTGACAAATTCTTGACTCCATAAGACTGTTTTGCTACCTAACTGTCGTCCGTGAATTTTCACATGAGTAAGATATTTTGATTTTAAAGTACACAGTTTTTTGTGAATGTATGTAGCTGTAGCCTGTTGGTTTGGTACTTCAGTAGACTCCAGAATCACATGGAGCCAACCGTCTTTAAATCCTGCTGTAGCAGCAATTCCTTTAGGCTGTAGCAATTGATTAATCAATTGGGCGATCGCCTTTGGTTTGCCTTGTTTTGCCATTTCCAGAAGCTGATACTGATTTGCTTTATGGCTAGAGTTTTCCTGCGGGATGTCTGAAATATTGTCAACCAAGTTTTCTGTGATTTCAGAAGGATATTTTCCGCTTTCTTTTGACTCCAATTCGCTCAAAATTTCCAGCAATTTATCGGTAAACTTCTGAACTTTTCCTACATACTCTCGGAGATTTTTATATTTCCAGTACAAACGCTCCTCTACACTTCCCGTAGAAATTTTTCCGTTCAAAGCAGCTTCTAACTGGGTGAATATATTTTCTATTTGCGCCGTTGCGGAGTTAGCACTTTGACTGACTAATTCTGTCATTTCTTCTTCCAATCCCAACTTTCGTTTGATGGAATCGCTAATATTTATAATAACAGGAGCCGCAGGTTCTAAAATTTCGATAATAGTCGGCATTTCTGCAACTGGGAATGTTTCTACGATTTCCTGTCTGAACTCGGTAGCATAATTATTGCTGGTTTCAGGTTCTTTAAACGGTAGATTTTCTGCCGTATCGGGGACTAAGTAACTTTTCTGGGGGTCATAATGATAGTGAGGTGGAGCAGCTTGAAGGATGTGAGTAATCTCGCCTGGATCAAAATAATCGGTGCGCCTGTCCACCAGCTCGCTCTGTTCATAAACACTGTTGTTTAAATGTGTCTGATCGTAATCTTCACTAGCCGAAGATTCGGCTTCATGGAGTTCTTCCTGTTGCATTTTTGCGTAACAAGGATTCATCGCTTTGATGATTACGCTCGCAGCTTGGTCGTTTTCATCTCTGTTGTCGAGATTGCTAGCAGTTCTGTATAAATGAGATTCCAGTTCGGCTAGGCTGCCACAGACATTAAACAGTTGTCGCAGCAGAGTGTCAAGTTCTTGAGTTTTCAGCAGTAGCCAGTCGCGATCGCTAAAAGTGAACTCGTGATAAAGACTAGAAAAAATTAGGATTTTAGCCCTCAGCGGATTTGTTTGCTGCAAAATTTTTTGTCTGACATCAAATAAAGTGCCGGGGTTTCTTGCCCTTTCTTCGCTGCTGGGTACTTCGGAACTAAAGTGATCATCAAATGCGGGAGCTTCCTGACCGCCAAAACTAGATATGTTTATTTCTAATTTGGTGAAATCTTCAAATTCATACAGCCTGCTAAGTTGACAAATTATGAGGTCGGCTACTAAAGCATACTCGGTTTTTTTATTAACCTTAGAGACTATACTATTTAAAACAGCTTCAATATCTTCTAACCTGCTGTATTTGGCGCACAGTTCTTCAATTAAAATCCTTACATCTGCGCTGGCGAGTTTGGCCGGGTCGTTTTCCCAGAACTCTTTACAAGCAAAAAATATTATTTTTTTAATGCGCGAGAGATTCACGTCTTGTTCTAATTCGCGAACAACTTCATCTAAAATAGATAAAGCTTTCATAGTTTTCCTCCCATAAAAATACCCGGTCAACACTCAGCAAGAAATAATACAATTATACCACATTTGATAAATGCAAGACTTTGATGCGATCGTAATTGGCAGCGGTATTGGCGGCTTAGTCGCAGGCTCGATGCTAGCCCGCTACGGGAAGCGGGTGCTCGTCTGCGAGAGCCACACAATAGCGGGCGGGGCAGCTCACAGCTTTTCGCGCCGGGGATTTCACTTTGATTCGGGGCCTTCTTTTTATTGCGGTTTGACTGACCCCCTGTCGTTCAATCCTTTGCGGCAAGTTTTTGATGTTTTGGAGGAATCGATCGCAGCAATTTCCTACGATCCGCTGGGGCATTACCATTTTCCAGAGGGAAGTTTACCGATTTATGCTGATGCCAGAAGTTACTTAGATGCTGTAGCTAAGTTCGCACCGCAAGGTGCTGTAGAATTGCAGCAATTTCAACAAAATTTATTAGTTTTGTATGAGGCTTTGCGTGGAATTCCGGCTTTAGCGCTGAGATCCGACTGGCAGTTGATACCTGTTTTGCTGTCTCGGTACTCGCCTGCTTTGCTGAAGCTGTTGCCGCTAGTAGGTGCGATCGCGGGTTCAGCAGGTTCCTTGATGGATCGCGATGTGCGCGATCCTTGGGTGCGGCGTTTGATTGATTTGGAGTGCTTTTTGCTGTCGGGTTTGAAAGCGCACGGAACTGTCGCCCCGGAAATAGCTTTTATGATTGGCGAACGATCGCGCTGTGCGATCGAATATCCTGTAGGTGGCAGCGGTGCGATCGTCGATGCTTTAGTGAGAGGCTTGCAGCGCTGGGGAGGAAAATTGCGCCTGGGATCTGCCGTCGAGCAAATATTAGTTGAATCCGGCAAAACCACCGGCGTTCGCTTGAAAAATGGCGAAGTTATCCGCGCCCCAATTGTCATTTCAAATGCCACAATCTGGGATACTTATACAAAATTACTGCGCCCTGAAGATTTGCCGGAAAGCTACCGCAAAAACGCTTTGTCGATGCCAGCAGTAGACAGTTTCATGCACCTGCATTTAGGAATTAAAGCCGAAGGACTCGAAGGTTTGACCGGCCACCACGTCGTCGTTCACGACAGCAAGATTGACATTACAGTACCCGGAAATACTTGCATGATTTCGATTCCTACAGTGTGGGATGCAACTCTGGCGCCGCCCGGACATCACGCCGTTCACGCTTATACATTGGAACCTTACGAAGGTTGGGAATATGGCGAATTGTATCAGCAGAAAAAGCAAGAGCGATCGCAATCTCTGTTTCAAGCTTTAGAAAGAATTATACCCGATTTGCGATCGCGAATAGTCCTAGAGTCGATCGGCACACCGCTAACCCACGCCCGATTTTTGCGCCGATATCAAGGAACTTACGGGCCTGCAATTGCCGCCGGAAAAGGCACCTTTCCTGGGCCGCAAACACCAGTCAAAGGCTTGTATCGCGTGGGAGACAGCACCATGCCGGGAATTGGCGTGCCCGCTGTCGCAGCATCGGGTATTTTGTGCGCGAATACTTTGGTAAATTCGGATGTGACAGCACAATTTTTGTAAGCGAAGGAAGTTCGGCAACGGATTATGTAACGGATGTAACGGATGTAACGGATGTCAGGAAGAAGGGAGAAGGAAGAAGGAAGAAGGAAGAAGGGAGAAGGAAAAAGGAAGAAGGAAAATTAACTGGTTCCCTGCCTCTGGCTGGGAACCGAGATCCAGAGGCTCTGCCTCGCTGGCAAAAAAACAGGAGGCAGAGCAATAGTGAAATGCGTTCCCAGCCAGAGCCCGGGAACGAGGAAAACGAGGAAAAAACTACTTTTTACAAAATCTGCCTGCTGCCAAAACTGATTATCCACCAGCGGCAAAAGCGCCCATAATTGCGATCGACAAAGCCAAACCTGGCAACAGCAGCAATCCTAACATCAAAGCATCGTGTCCGCTCATCACTTTCTCCTGATATTTACCTTTGACATTATACTCTTTGACACTCCCCTGGCTGAAGCCGAGGGGATTCTTAATTCAGCGACTGACCTTAAAATTTTCTGTCCTTACGGCAATACTTAAACCTTTCAACCGTGGGGATACCACCAATTGACGAGCCTAATTCAGAAGCATCCCAGCGGGTCTATCTCCAAAAGCGTACTAGGATATTTCCCTAGAGTTTGGGTATGCCCTACCCTACTTAACAATTCGAGCGTGAAAAAGTTTATTTGCTGGATTGAAACCTACATTTTCGGTTTCGACTGTTTATAGTGTTTTCGCCGCACTTTGTCCCCCAGTTTATGCCTAAAAGTGTGTCTCATGTCCTGTTTCACGATGGCAAGGGAGTTTAACCCTGACTGTTTCAGTTTACCATACTGTCCCGTTTTGTCCAAAGCTTTTTAAGGAAGTTTTTTGAATTTAAAAGATTGGATTTTGGGTTCATGACTGAGGTAAAGAGAACAGGCAGGATAAATCCTGCAACGCCCTTTCATCCCCGGACTGAAGTCACGGGGATTTCAGGGTATTCCTTATAAACCGCTATCTCGCCCTTAAGAATTAAAACCGACATATAGATTCAGGATTGACAGGGCAAATTTTATTAACAATGGGATTACCGCGCAAGTCCAGTGTAGTTAACTTTTGCAACGATTGCAGGGAACTGATATCAGAGATTTGATTGTTGTACAAGTCTAGTAAAAATAAATTATTTAAAGCTTGTAGCGCGCTGCTATCCGAAATCGGATTGTTGAACAAATAAAGTTCAGTCAAATTAGTTAAGGATTTCAGCGGACTGATGTCTGATATTTGATTGTTACCGAGGTTGAGTTCAATTAAATTAGTGAGCGAGGTCAAAGGACTAATATCTGATATTTTATTTTGGAATAAAACCAATTTATTTAAGTTTGTTAGAGAAGCCAGCGGAGTCAGGTCAGATATTTCATTTCCGAAGAGAAACAGCGTTTTGAGATTTTTCAAGGAAGCCAGCGGGGTGATATCCGATATTTTATTATTGTAAAGGTAGAGTGTCTGGAGTTCAGTTAAATTTGCCAGAGGAGCGAGATCAGAAATTTGATTTTTGTAGAGAATCAGTGCATTTAAGTTAGTTAAATTTTGCACCGGAGTGATGTCTGAAATTTTGTTTTCAAACAAGACAAGTGCGGTAAGATTAGTTAGACCTGCTAGGGGAGTGAGGTCTGATATTTGATTGGTATCGAGAACGAGTATACTCAGATTTATTAGAGATGAAAGCGGACTGATATCTGATATTTGATTGACATCTATAACCAGAGCTTTCAGGTTAGTTAAAGATTGCAGGGGAGCGATGTCAGATATTTGATTACTGCCGAGGATGAGATTAGTAAGTTGAGTGAAAGATGAGAGGGGGCTGATATCGGTAATTTGAAGATTTTTGAGGTTAAGTTCTGTTGTATTAGAAAGCAGTTCGTTAGCTCGATCGCACTCGGAAGTCTCTGATATTTGCAACAGTATGTCTACGGTATGTTTGGCACCGGGAGAGATGTTTTCTTTCTGCTTGCACCAATCGGAAAAGTTATTATAGGTTGTCATGGGCTGTGCTGCCTTAATCGATTTTAGATGGGATATTTGAAATTTTAGATATAGCGGTTCTCAAACGTGGTGAGGTATGGGGTGAGTCCTATGCCGATGCCCGATGCCCGATGCCCGATGCCCGATGCCCGATGAGCTCCTCATGTTACTGAGAAAGGCTATAAGTATAGCAATTCTATTCCATTTGTGAATGAGATTTTTTTCGGGTTTTGAGAAATTTCAGCAAAAATTGTGTAAAGTAATCTTAACATCCTTAATTGCATTGCCTTCGCAGGAGCCAAGAGCCAACTATGACACCAGAACTAATTTTTAATGCCGGTAATCTGTTCGTTGTGCCTTTCTGGGCAATTATGATTTTATTACCAAACTGGGGAATTACCCGAAAAGTGATGAATTCCTTTATTCCGTTTGCAGTGCTCGCCGTTTTGTACATATATTTGTTTGGTAGCAGTCTGACTGCGGAAAATGCGGCTGCTTTGTCGAATCCCAAGCTAGCAGATATTGCTAAGTTTCTGGGGGAGGAAACGGCGGCGGCTACGGGATGGATACATTTTTTAGTGATGGACTTGTTTGTCGGGCGCTGGATTTATTGGGAAGGACAGCGGACAGGAGTTTGGACGGTTCATTCTTTGGCTTTGTGTTTTTTTGCGGGGCCGATGGGATTGCTTTCTCATATTGTAACTGCTTGGATTACTCAAAGGTTTTTTCCGAGTTCGGAAAGTCTTTCAGGGGCCGGTTCTGGAGCCCACCCCCAAGAAAATTGATGTATTGTGGAACGGGCTCTCTGGCCCGTTCGTTCCTAAGAATGGCGCAAGATATCAATAAGAATATAGATCGTAGCTAAACCCGCTCCTTGTATTTTGAAAGAGGTAGATGGCGGTTTACCGTTGGGTGGGGGCGGGTTTATGAAATTATGGGTTTTAGGCAATTATTGTTGGTGAAACCCGCCCCTACAATCCTCGATCGCAGCGAGGTAGATGGCGGTTTAGCGTTGGGTGGGGGCGGGTTTATGAAATTATGGGTTTTAGGCAATTATTGTTGGTGAAACCCGCCCCTACAATCCTCGATCGCAGCGAGGTAGATGGCGGTTTAGCCTTGGGTGGGGGCGGGTTTATGAGATTATTGGTTGTAGGCAATTATTGTTGGTGAAACCCGCCCCTACAATCCTCGATCGCAGCTTGGAACTTTTACAAAATTTTACCAGATTAAGAATTGGCCAGGGGCAGCACTAAACTAGCGACAATTAAATTGTTTTCTAACATTTCTATAGAAAAGTTTCCCCCCATTAAGTCTACTGCTCGCTGACAAATTAAGAGATTTTGCACGATCGACCTATGGGAACTAGAAACCGCTAATATATCGGGTTCGGAACCGCCGTTGAAGGCAGCAATTAAGTGTCGATCGCACGCGCCGCTATCGATCACAGACAATTCTAACAAATCTTCCCCCAACAACTGAGAGCGAATCTCAATCTTGGCGCCAGCAGCAGAGCGCCTGCAAGCCGTCGCCAGCAATTCGCACAGTATCAAATCCAGCTTGATACAGTCCCCGCGAACGCTCAAAGTCTGACCTGCAGGCATCGACACAGCAGTTTCTCTGTGCACATCCAGCAAGACTTTCGACTGTTTGACCAGGGGGGCCGTTCGATCGAGCGATCGCCTCAGCCAAGCGCTCACAGCCACCGCATCTTGTGCGAAGTGCAGCCGCCAATGTTCCTGTTTGAGCAGCAAATGAGTTGACCCCAAAGCATTGCCAATTTGTCGCAAAACCTGTTGGTAGCGCAAAATTTTCAGAGCATCCTTTTGTTCCTTCGCCGACTGCAAAATCGACTGACTCAACTCCCCCAACTCCTTCACCCCCGCTCCCACAGTGCGGTAAAACTCCTCAAAACGGCGCTGTTTGTACCAGTTGAGCAACTCCAGATCCAATCGCTGCGACTCGGCGGCTGATTGCACCGCCAAATACCTGCGCCACCAAGCCAACTGAGACGCCATCGAGCTGAGTAAACTCACCGACAACTCCGACCATTGGCGGCCCGGAGCGTCTGCAGCCACCACAATGCCCACCGGAGCGTGTTCTGGGGCCGTCCGCAGCGCCACCGTCATAATCTCGCCAATTCCCGGACTGCGGAGCCACCGCTTTGTCGCCAGTTGCAGTTGGCTCGTGCTCTGTTGCACCACGCAGTTAGCAGCCAGGGTTTGTTGGATCAAAGCATCTGTTTGGACAGGAATCACCGCCTCGGGATTGAGGGCAAATACGGGATTGGCAGCTACCGTCGCCACGATGGAACCTTCCTCATCACCGGGATTCCAAGTAATTACGGCTACTAAAGGACAGGAAATTGTCTGGGAAACGTGTTGAGCAAAGTTACGATCGAGCTTTTCTAGCGGCAACTCTGGGAACATCGTCGGTGAAGCAGCAGATATCTCTTGCTCAGATTGCTCATCAGGAGAATGGTGCAAAACCGCCAAACCCGATTTGATCGATCGCTCAAATTGCTGATATTTGTCGATTGCCGAACTCTGCTGCCACGAGTGCAGGATCAATCCGAGTTGTTCGCCCACTAGCCGAACTAATTCTTGCTCAGATCGCCTCCAAGTGCGAGTTGCACTGTGCCCGACAACCAGCAAACCCTCGATCGATTTGCGATTGGCGATTTTCGATTTTAGATTGGGGTTTTCTCCCTCTGCCTTTTTCGCCCGAGTGCTCGATGCCAAAAGCGATCGCACCCCAGCTTCCCCCAACACATCCCGCCAAGCGCCCAACCGCCCGTCTTCCTCCCAATTTTCAATAGCTAGAGGTGCACTTTCTTGCAACAGCCCCACGTCAGCCACATCTAGGGCGTTGAGTGGCGACGGCACTGGCCTGCGATTGCGGGGCAGATTTTGGCAGACAATTTCAAAGCGATTTTGTTCTTCGCCGTACAGCAGCAGCAAAAAGTATTCGCATTTGAGCCGATCGCACAACTGTGCGGCGGTATTTTTCAAAGTCGCCTCCCAGTCAGCATCGCTGTAGATGGCGTGAGCTATTCCGGCAGTTAAATCTCGATCGATCTCAGTTTGTTGAATTTTCTCCTCCATCTCCGACATAGGAGCCGTCAGAGCCACTAACTGCGCCACTCCCCGCAGGTAATGCTTTTCATTGTCTTGCCAAATCCGGGGTTCGCTGGCTTCGACTGCCAAAAATCCCAACAATTCCCCTTCTGAAACAATCGGCGCAGCCAACAGAGAGCGAGCGCGGATTTGCTGCATCAACCGCCCCGTCAGCTCAGTTTTCAGAGAACTTTGAGATTCACCGATCCAAACCATTTCTTCCCGGCCCAAAGCCTGATAAAATTCGCCCAAGTCTTGGACGGTGATGCCCGAAGCCGGTCGGCCCGGCCCGCCCAAACCCGGAGTAACTTCGCGGTTGCTGACTCGGCGCCAAAAATAGCGTCGCTCTCGCTCGAACCAGTAAACATTAGTGCGTGTCGGCTCGATAAATTCATGAGTTTGTTCGACCACCGCTTGCAAGTATTGGTCGAGCGATCGCAATTCCCCCAACTGTGAAATCAGCGCAAAAAGAGACTCGTCTGGGTGTTTAACTTGTTGTCGCTGCCAGTCTTTTTCTATTTGGTAAAGAGCAGTTGCCAGCGCTCCAAATACGATCGCCAACTGCGTTTTTTCCCCCGACTTTGGCGACGCTCCCCATACCTCAGTTCCGAGCAAAATCACGCCGTAGCAGCGGTCTTTGTAGCGCAGCGGAAACAGAGTCGTGCCTTGAATATTGAAAGTTTGAGCTGCTTTGCGCCATTCTCCGGCTCGGTTTTCCGATCGCAAATCCGGAACTCCCACCGGGCGGAGCTGAATCACCACTTGTTCGAGCAAATCCCCCGGACTGAGAGCAAACCGCTGTTTGAGAAAAGACAGGTCGCCGTTAGGAGTTATGCCGCCTTTCCCGAACAATCTGTGGGCTTGTCGATCGTACAACCCGATCCAAATCAACCGCCAGTCAAATTCCGCTTGCAAGTAACCGAGTGTGGTCGAAAGTAGCACTTCCACATTCTCCTCTTCTCGGAGAGTCAGGAGAACGCGCTCTAGGGTCGCGATTTGTTCGTCTAAATCCCTTGGTCTTTGCTGCTGCCCCATTTCCAAGCTTCCCCGCACCTTGTCTAATTTAAAATTACTAGCTTAAAAATTCCAAAAATTAAAATGCCAAAGAGTCAACTTATAATATAATCGTCTCATATCAAATCCGTTAGCATCGGAATAGTAAATTCGAGTTCACTGTTCACGGCGTCAACAGTCAACCGTCAACACTCAACATCATTCCGGTGTAACCGGAAATGATATCACTTATCCTTCAATCTCAAACAGTGGATAAAGTCGATCGAAGTTGAAGTAACAACCTCACCTTCACTGCCTGCTCGTGAATATTTTTATTTCTCTTCTCCTTTCTAATTTGTAAATTGCCCCAGTACAAATCATTGGATATTTATCAATCAAGTGTACGCCCGCTGTTGTTTTCCGTATTGAAAACCGATGCCGAGTGGCTGCACAACCGCACTCTCCAAGTTCTCGAACTCGCAGCCAGAACCCAGTCAAACCCCGCAACCAGCCAAATGCTCTCTCGATTGCAGAAATCTTTGGGAGTCCAAGATTCTCGCCTCGAACAATCTTTGTGGGGACTGAGCTTTAACAATCCTGTCGGCTTGGCCGCCGGATTTGATAAAAACGGCGTAGCTGCTGACATTTGGGCAAATTTTGGCTTTGGCTTTGCCGAACTCGGAACTGTCACTTGTCAACCACAGCCGGGAAACCCCCAACCTCGCTTGTTTCGCTTGACGGAGGACAGTGCAGCCCTCAACCGCATGGGATTTAACAATCAAGGAGCCGCGGCAATGGCAGCCCGGTTTCAGGCAGCACAGAAAAAGTCCCCACTCGATGCCCAGCGCCCCATGCGTCATTCCCCGTTACCCTTGGGCATCAATCTCGGTAAATCTAAGGTAACACCGTTAGAGCAAGCCGCTGCCGACTATTTGGAGAGTTTTAAGCTGCTGAAAGATTGGGGCGACTATTTTGTAGTCAACGTTTCCTCTCCGAATACGCCTGGGTTGCGATCGCTCCAAGATGCTGCTGGACTCAGCACAATTTTGGAAATTTTGCAACAAGAAAATCAGGGAATCAAGCCAATTTTAGTCAAGATTGCGCCGGATTTGGAGCCCGAGGCGATCGTATCAATCCTCGACTTAGCAAAAACCTACCAACTAGCAGGAATTATCGCCACAAATACCACCATCCGCCGCGACGGATTGAAAACACAAATATTGCGAGAAACAGGCCAACCAATCGCCGAAGAAGCCGGGGGAATTAGCGGGCTTCCAGTACGGGAGCGATCGACAGAAGTAATCCGATTTATCTGGCAATATACAAAAGGCGAATTACCTATAATTGGAGTTGGTGGCATTTTCACCGCCGAAGATGCTTGGGAAAAAATAGCCGCCGGTGCGAGTTTAATTCAAGTTTACACTGGTTGGGTTTACGAAGGGCCTTGGATGGTGCGTCGGATTCTCCAAGGTTTGTTGAAAAAGTTAGAAGAAAAAGGATTTAATTCGATTTCTGAGGCAGTAGGTTCGGAAAATCAATACACATAGGAGTGAAAAGCAAGTCTTGGGCAGGATGCCCGATCAATATTACCCTTGTTGCACCCTTCGAGCAGTGGATTGAGCAGCCATCCACTCCCGGAAATAATCGCCGCCACCTTTAGCATCTGATTAACTCTTGAAATTTCCTTATAAAGGCACTAGCCGATCGCTGTATTTGATCAAAACTTTATAATCTCGATCGTACCACGCCCTAGGTATCATATCTTGAACTTGAGCGACATCAACAAGCTGGCTTTTCGTTCCGTAGGCAGATTCCGTTTCATAGATGATTTTTTGCTGGAGAATTATCTCTCGCTTGAAGGGAAAAATCATCATAGGAACCCCGTATTTTTGCAGGGGAGGCAAGTATTTTTCAAGTAAGGAAATATCTACCGGATAGCCTCGACAAAGGTCAACGGTTGAATAAACTGCAACTATCAATTTACCGTCTATATATGTCCAGCCAGCTTCATACAACTTGCTGATGTTTAGACAGTCTTTATAGCAGTTGATTGTGCCTCGTTGAGGATGATACACAGGAATCAGCCATTCAGGGGCTTTGTTAATTGCTTGTGCTTTTCCTTTGCGATCGTGATAGTGAGCTTCTCCAACAGCTAATCAGCTTTGGCAGTCTCGTCTAATATCCATGAGTTCACCCAGAATCTGACTCACAGTGCGATCGCTAAAAAAACTATCAGGCAACACCATACCAACAGTTCCCTAACATTAATACTACAAGAAATCTTTTGTTTTCGATTTATTTCACTCAGTATTACCTCAAAAGTAAATCGGCGATCTAAATCTTCAACAATCTTAACAAGTCGATTTATATAACCCGCATCTAATCAAATATTTCCGCTAATTTCAAAGCATTAAGTTGAGCTTGAGCTTTATGCAGCGACTCCTGCCATTCCCTTTCTGGATCGCTATCAGCAACAATCCCCGCACCCACTTGTCCCCAAACAACTCCCCCGGTTGTACCGTCACTTTTTGGTGCATATAAAAGGGTGCGAATCAAAATATTTAAATCCAGGTTGCCGCGCCAGTCCAAATAACCGCAGGAACCGTAAAATAAATTGCGCTTCACGGGTTCCAATTCTTCGATGATTTCCAGACAGCGCACTTTCGGACAACCTGTAATCGTACCGCCCGGAAATACCCCTCGAATTAAGTCGATCGCGTCGCAATCTCCTCTTAATGTACCGATAACATTACTGACGAGGTGCATCACGTGACTATAGCGTTCAATCGTCAGAAATTCGTTAACTTTTACCGAACCCCATTCACACACCCTCCCGATATCGTTGCGCTCTAAGTCAACTAACATAATATGTTCGGCTCTTTCTTTGATATTCTCTATTAATTCCTGTGCTAACTGCTCATCTTGAATGGAGGTTAAACCTCGCGGTCTCGTTCCCGCGATCGGTCTAGTATCCACTTTTTTTCCTAATAATTGAACCAGTCTTTCCGGCGAACAACTAACTATCGCCCCCCACGGAGTTTGCCAATAACTTGCAAAAGGCGAAGGATTGATCTGTTGCAAAGCGCGGTAAATTGACCAACTACTGCACTCTGTACGGGCTTCAAACCGCAAAGATAAATTAGCCTGAAAAATATCGCCCGCATGAATATACTTCTGAGCTTTTTGCACTATTTCTTTATACTCACTTTGAGATAATTGGAAAATAGGAGTAGCCGAATTTTGTTGATAATTTTCCGGTAAATTATTCTCGATTATTTCTGGCTTAGTTTGCTCTAATTGATGCTGCATAACATCGAGGTGAGAAGGTTGACTCGCAGCCAACCAGAGAATTTGCGTTTGATGGTCTAAAACCGCAAAAGATTCTGGTTCGTACCAACAGCTAACCGGGAAAGGAAGCGGATCGGTATTGAGTTGGGGCAGGTGTTCGATTTCCCATGCTAAATCATAACCTAGCCATCCCAACCAACCCCCAGTAAAAGGAATTTCCGGGGGTACATTCACTGCTAAATTTTGCTCTTGAGAGTCCAAAAGAGCGCGCAAAAAAGGTAAAATTTCACCGACTGGCGGTGTCCATAGCTGAGATTGACCATCAATTTTCCGGGGAGAACCTGCACAAATAGAATATCGTGCCAAGTTAGTAGAAGATGTAACTGGACTTTCTAGCAGAACGGCCATATCGCGGGGGAAACAATCCGATCTTGAGCTTGCACTGTCGGCGGTTTTACCGAGAAATAAAAATTGAAAAATCTCCGATCCGTTGCGCTGATTTAGGGGAAGCTTTCGCCAATGCCAAGGTTGTATTTGTTTCATAATAGATTGCACTATGTTTAACACTTTCAGGACTTACGCAAAATGTCAATTCTGTAGTAAAGTGCACAGTTCGCACCCTCTTAAAATCGATTGAAAGCGTTATCTCAGCCATTATTTACAACTTTCCAAATATCTCGGTTTGCCTCTTTTTTGAGGCGTATCCAACCCCTAACGGAGTTAATGAGAAATATAGTTTGGGTTCTGTGCAAATCATCTAAGGTAATTAATTCTTCTCTGATTTTTCCCTCCTCTAAAAGTTGAGAACGAAACGTCCCCGGTAATAAACCGCACTTGAGGGGAGGTGTGATTAGACCTGCGGGTGTATCGATCGCGATATTGGCGATCGTGGATTCGGTGATCACTCCATCTTGATTCCACAGCAAGACATCCTGATATTGGGGCTGCGACTCCAAAGCCATTGTATAAGGTACTCGGTAAGTTGTCTTGTGGTAAAGAAATGGGCTTTGAGAGTCGATCGGTTTGCGGGCAATTCCCACAGATGCACCGATTTTTAAGATACCGCTATCTAGTGTCTGAGCTTGTAATGTTATGTTTCCCTCACAAGATATTGTTAACCGTATTTTTTGTTTGACTGACCCGCAAGTCAGACTTAATGCTTGTAAAGCTTTGCTTGTTTCTGTTAGCGATAGGGGAAAATTAAAATAATCAGCCGATCGCTCTAATCTTTGAAGATGTCTGTCTAGCAAAAAATAGCCGTTTTTGGGTTGCCATAAAAGTGATTCCAGCAATTCAAAGTTTGGCTGGTGTTGAATCATATTTTTGTCAATATAATGTAAATTCGGGAACAAGACAATTATTAGACCCGCGAAGCGGCCTGTTTGTGTAATTATATAGGAAGTTAACTTGAATTTATGTTGCCTAAATCCTTTAGATTTCAATGGCGCCTTGTCATCGGGCTGTTAATATTAACCTCAGCGATCGCACCTCTAGCCCTCAACTACTACGTCCGATTTGTTACCCGCAACTACCGCCACAGCGATATAGCTAATGTGCCGGCAGAACCCATTGCTATAGTTTTTGGTGCCGGACTTTGGGAAGACGGCACTCCAAGCCCCATGTTAGCCGATCGAGTGCAAGCAGCCGTCGATTTGTACAAAGCGGGCCGAGTGGACAAACTTTTGATGACAGGAGACAATAGCACGGTCGATTACAACGAAGTCCAAGCAATGCAGAACTACGCCGAAGCCCAGGGCGTACCGATTAATAATATCGTTCTCGATTATGCCGGATTTAGCACCTATGAAAGTTGCTACCGGGCGAAAGAGATTTTTGGCATAACGCAGGCTGTTTTAGTTACCCAAAACTTTCACTTAGCCCGCGCTGTTTATACCTGTCGCCGGTTGGGCATACAGGCGATCGGCTTAGGAACGCCGGATTGGGGCAAATTTCGCCAAAAGGGCATGATTCGCTACAGTTTCCGCGAATTTTTGGCAGTCATCAAAGCGCTTTGGGAAGTGCGTGTTACCCGTCCAGAACCGACTTTTTTGGGGCCGTTTGAAGGAATTCAAGAAAAGTGATAAGTGGTCTGTTGAAAACTTTAGTCCTTGCTTTAAGGACGAAAGTCTTCACTAAAAACGGATTTTCTTACAACTAACCGGACATCATGTAAGTCCGGGAGTGGTAAGTTTTGAGTTAAACAAAACTTACAACAAAACTCACAAATCATAACTTGCCCGTTGCGGTAGTGTTCCATAACTTACTCGCGTTTGGAAAGTCCTGCCAGCGACCAAGTTAGACTCACCATCATTAAGCGTGCTAGAGCCTTCAAACCATCTTCACCATGATTTTCAAATGCTTGAGACTCGGTTTGAGAATTATCATTTTCTGGCAAGTCTTGAGGGGCTGATGCTGGTTTTTCAAACTCCGCTTTGTCACAAGATTCCTCAAGACTGACTTGTGACTGATGATTTTCTTTTTCTCTCATTTTATGAGTCACCTCCTTGAGTTACTGCATACATAACCCATACTACAAATATAAATTGTTTGTTTCCGGCATTTGGCGATCGAAGTTTTCTTACATGGCGATCGTAATCAGCAAGTGACGTGATACCCATCACTTAATTGTTATTTTTACTTACTAGCGATGTTTTCACAAATCTGCTACAGTTAATACCTAACAATCAATGTGACGCTCAGTGACATCAAATTGAAACTAAGCCTCGGAAAACTCAGAATAAACTAAGAAAATAAAGGTGTAGAGCTGATGGGAATTTATCTCGATACTGCAATTGTAGCAGAAGCAAAAGAGGCGAGCCAGTTCGGCTGGCTTTCGGGAATTACTACTAATCCAACCCTCCTGGGAAAAAGCGATTTATCTCCCGATGTGACGCTCACACAACTGGCGAAACTTATTCCGGGGGAAGTGTATTATCAGCTAACTGCATCTGATTTTGATGGCATGGTAGCAGAAGGAAAAGCGGCTTTTGAATTGATTGGACAGCAAACAGTGTTGAAAGTTCCAGCAACGGCGGCGGGTTTCCAAACAGTAGCGCATTTGTCACCGGAAATTCCTTGCGCGGTGACGGCGATATACAGCGCATCACAAGCAGTTGTCTCAGCAGAAGCGGGGGCCAAATATGCGATCGCCTACGTGAATCGCGCCACCAGATTGTTGGGAGACGGTTTTGCCTTAGTGCGGGATATGGCAAATTTGTTGCAGAGAAGTAATACTGAGATTTTGGCAGCTAGCATTAAATCGCCGGAAGAAGCGGTAAAAACTTTATTAGCTGGAGCACATCATTTGACATTGCCTTTTGACGTGTTGCAGGCGATCGCACTTCATGAACTTTCGCAGCAAACTGTGGATGAATTTGCGAAAAACGGGCGGGGAATTAGTTATTAGATTTTGCAATACAGAAAACTTCCTTAATTCTGGGGCAAGTATCATTCGCTCGCTGACTGCATATGAGTTTGGCTATTTTGTCTAGTGTTGGTAACATTTGTTGATAAATATGGCTTTTATGAACTCAAAGTTATGACTTTTATGAATTGACTTTGAGAGCTGCTTATTGAATAATTTCCATCAACCGCAGGGATATCCAAACTTGTACTCTTAAATATCAGGGCTTATGACCATTACTCGCGTCTCAGTTGACTCAGCAGGCAATCAGGGGAACAATGGCTCCGGCGATCCCTCCATCTCCGGTGACGGGAGGTTTGTGGCGTTTGCATCTCGTGCCCCCAATCTCGTGCCGGGAGACAGTAACGCTAGCCTCGACATCTTCGTGCGCGACTTATTAACGAACACCACCACGCGCGTCTCTGTGGATTCAGCAGGCAATCCGGGGAACGGCGAATCCTACGTGCCCTCCATCTCCGGGGACGGGCGGTTTGTGGTGTTTGCATCTGATGCAGCCAACCTAGTACCGGGAGACACTAATGGCAGCCGAGATATTTTCGTGCGCGATACGCGCTCCAACACCACCACCCGTGTCTCTGTTGACTCAGCAGGCAATCAGGGGAATGGTATCTCCAACCCCCCCTTGAGCAAGCCCTCCATCTCGACAGACGGGCGATTTGTGGCGTTTGTATCGACAGCATCCAACCTCGTGCCGGGGGATACCAACATTAGGGACGACATCTTCGTGCGCGATTTGTCAACCAACACCACCACCCGCGTCTCTGTAGATTCAGCAGGCAATCAGGGGAACAACAATTCCATCTCTACCTCCATCTCCGGTGACGGGAGGTTTGTGGCGTTTTCGTCTGATGCCACCAACCTCGTGCCGGGAGACACTAACAGTAGCACCGACATCTTCGTGCGCGACTTATTAACCAATACCATCACCCGCGCCTCTGTTGACTCAGCAGGCAATCAGGGGAACGGGTTGTCCGGGTTCCCCTCCATCTCGGCAGACGGGCGGTTTGTGGCGTTTTCATCTATAGCAGCCAACCTAGTACCGGGAGACACTAACAATAACACCGACATCTTTGTGCGGGACTTGTCAACCAATACCACCACCCGCGTCTCTGTTGACTCAGCAGGTAATCAGGCGAACAACAATTCCTTCGCGATTGCCTCTATTTCCGACGACGGGCGGTTTGTAGCGTTTAATTCTGCTGCCACCAACCTCGTGCCTGGTGACACTAACGGTAGTCGCGACATCTTCGTGCGCGACACGCGCGCCAACACAACCACCCGCGTCTCAGTTGACTCAGCAGGCAATCAGGGGAACGACATCTCCTTCTCTACCTCCATCTCGGCCAACGGGCAGAAAGTGACGTTTGATTCTAATGCCGCCAACCTTGTGCCGGGAGATACCAACAACACCACCGACATCTTCGTTTCTGACACCGGCAACGCTTCAGGCGTCATCAATACTCCCAGTAACAACATCAACGGGACTCCCGGCAACGACAACCTCACAGGCACTCCCAGCAGCGATAATATCAACGGTTTAGACGGCGATGACGCACTCACCGGCAGACAAGGCAACGATATTCTTGTCGGCGGCGGCGGCAGCGACAACCTGTCTGGCGGCAAAGGTTTTGATACCCTCAACGGCGGTTTGGGCAACGATAATCTAGTCGGCGGCGCGGGCAACGATGTATTTGTTTTAGGTGCGGGATTGGGAGTTGATACAATCTCTGATTTCACCAACTCTCAAGATACCATTCAATTAATCAACGGCTTGACCTTCGGACAGCTATCAATTTCCTCTGGAACTAACGGCACATTAATTAGAGTAGCCAGCAGCGGTGAAGTTTTAGCTGCTTTGACAGGCGTTGCTCCCAATTTTATTGGCTCTGAAGATTTCATCTCGGTCTAGAGATGGTAAACTGTCCTTTGTTAAATCACTTTTACTCAGGGAACATGATTAAACTTGGCAAACTATCCCTCGCATTAGTAGGCACATTTATTGCAGTTTTGCAACCAGCATTTACCGCTAATTCACAAGAAAGCAACAGCGAATTTAGCAAACTTCAATCCTTATTAGAAGCAAAAAAATGGTACGAAGCAGATCAAGAAACAGTCTCTCTGATCCGCAACAACCCCGCCAATCTGTCTTGTCCGAACCTCCGCGCGATCGATCGGCTGTGGATGCAATCGAGCAATGGCAAATATGGATTGACTCCACAGTTAGAGATTTGGCAGAAAGTCGGCGGTTCTAACTGTCGAACTTGCGAAGGTCAAATTAAAGATTTTAGCAAGCAAGTAGGATGGAACATGAGCTCGCAAGTAAGTCCTATACCAGGGGAGTTTCCGGCCCAGTATCCAACTGTTGCTTCATTAAGTTGGCAAAGTTATGTTGACAGCGATAAAAGCATAACTAGGTACAGTCTTTTTGCTGGCGCGCAGACATGGCAAGCGTGGAGGGTTACAGAATTTAACCTGTTTTCTACTTTTGCCAATTGTGGCAAGTAAGAGTTGTAGGGCGGGCAAGGCCCAGACTTCCACGTCGGAGTCGGGATGGGATTTCTCGCTCGCCTCCACTCTTCAATCTAAAATCTAAAATCTAAAATCTAAAATAGTAGGACTATGGCATTCGCCAAATCTTAATAGTGCGATCGGGACTGCCACTCACAAAAGTCTTGCTATCTCTGGAAATAGCAACAGAACTCACAAACTGGCTGTGACCCGAAATACTGCTTCTTTCTTTTCCTGTCTTCAAATCCCAAACTATAATATCTCCGCCCCCGCTGATCAAAGTGCGGCTGTCCGCGCTAAAGGCGATCGTCCTCACCGAGCTCGAATGCCCTTTTAAAGTGCGGGTGCCCTTCCCGTCTTGCACGTTCGACAAACGGATCGTATTGTCGGTGCTAGCACTAGCCACAATTTTCCCGTTCGGGCTAAAAGCCACAGCAGTAACCGGGCCCCGGTGACCTGTGATAATTCTTCTGACTTCTCCGGTGCCGAGATTCCACAAACGCACAGTCTTGTCCTGGCTGCCGCTAGCGAGAGTTTTACCGTCCCGGCTCACAGCGATCGCGTTTACTCCTCCGGCGTGGCCGCTCAAAGTCCGCAACCTGCTGCCGGTTCTGACGTTCCACAAGCGAATAGTTTTGTCATCGCTGCCGCTAGCGAGAGTTTGACCGTCCCTGCTAAAAGCGATCGCCTTGACGGCGGCTTTGTGAGCGGGAATCGTCCGCATCCGTCGCCCCGTCTTCAAATCCCAGAGAATCACATTATTGTCGCCGCCGCCGCTGGCCAAAATCGAGCTGTTCGGGCTCACCGCCAGCGTGTTGACCGATTTTTTAGAATGCACCGACTTGAGAGTCAGCAGCAGGCGTCCCGTCCTCACATTCCAAATTCTAATCCTCCCAACGCTTGCGCTCACCAAAGTTTTACCGTCCGGGGACAGGGCGATCGCATTTACACTCTCGACATTATCCAAACTTCTTTGCAAAAACTGAGTGGTAGGTAAAGTCGAAAGCAGCCACACCGGGTTTGCTGGAAACACCCCGTAACGCAGCGAACCGTAAATTTGAGAGGCGCCAATACTCACCATCAAAACAGCCGTGCCCGCCAGCAACTTCTTTTTCCAATCAAAAACATCTTTCTCGGTCTTGTTCAATCCCGAATTCAGAGGTCTGAGGCGGTTCTTGGAACTCTGCTTCTTCGCCCCAGTCTCCCCGGCAGTTGCGCGAATTTTAGTTTGCCCCGTCGTCGGCAACTGAGTGGGCAACTGAGTTTCCCCGCCGTCGAGATTAATTTCCTCCAAGCACTGCAAAACCATCTGGGGACTTTGAGGTCGATTTCCCGGAAAAGGTGCCATCAGGTAATCGATCACATTAGCCAGGGGGTCGGAAACCTGAGGAGCTCCTTTGCGCCACATTAGTCTGCCCGTGCGCGGGTTCTCTGGAAACGCAGTCGGCGGCTTCCCAGTCAGCAAATAAACAAAAGTGCGCCCCAGAGCAAAAAAATCCGACTGCGGAACAGCCTTGCCATTAGTTTGTTCCGGCGGCGTGTAGCCGGGAGAAACAATACCAGTCACATTTTGCCCCTGGCCCACCTTAGCGAAATAAGTCCCCGACACTTCCCTAGCAGTGCCGAAGTCTATCAGCACTAACTGCCCGTTGGGCTTGCACATAATATTGTGCGGCTTGATATCCCGATGGAAATAGTTGAGGCGGTGAACTTGGTCTAAAATTTCCGACAGTTGTTTGAGCCAATTCAGAGCTTGTTCTTGACTGATGGGGCGGCCCCGATGTTTCAGCCAGTCTTGCAAATTGGCCCCAGCAATTTTCTCCATCACCAGACAGTGAAAAGACTCTGTGCTGTGAGCTGGCGTAAAGGTAAAATAACCGTCGCGATCGACTTTTGGAATACCTGGATGTCTGAGCCTGACCAATACGTCGGCTTCTTGCTTAAAAAGTTCTACAGCTTTGGGATGGTCTTTGAGCAGGACTTTGAGCACTCTTCGGGCGCCGTTGTCGTCCACTTCAAATGTTCTGCCAAAGCCGCCGCCTCCGAGAGGCGCGACTAACCGATATCGACCTTGCAACAAAAGTTCTGACCCGCAGTGGATACACACGGATTTGCCAGAGTTGGCTGGATCGGAGGGATTCGGGCATTTGGGATTGAGGCAATAACTCACAGAAGCCACATAACCCTGATTGAGGTTGCTCTATCAAGTTTTACTTTGACACTGCTATACAAAACTTGGTTAAACTTAACTAAGCTTCACCATTCAACTAGAAGTATTTTCTAGAGGGTCTGATTCCTGCTTCTGCCAAGAGAGTCGGCTCTTACTTGTCCACAGGCGTAAATTCGGGTGGAGCAGCACCCTATTTTTCCAGTCTGTACAACTATTTATTATTGTGGAAGGTTTTAGCCATTGTTTAACCATTATTTTCAACCAATTTAACGAATCGTGGTATCCCGTTCGACCTTTTTATAGGCTGGTCAGTTTTAAATCGACCGTCGTTTCCTCTTCCAGAAAATTTTTCCTGCAGGTTTTGGGCATTATTCTGAGAATGTTGCACAAAACTGCGCCTCTGTCAATATGCTGGTCATAAGTAGCTCGGAGGAAGTTTAATCAAGTATTAAGCGATTAGATTAACCTCTGTGCACTCTTGGTGAGTGAGATTTTTGATTCAGCTTGCGTTACTTGCCTTGACAAGATTACTCAAGCCGCATTAGAGGTGTCTTCTCTAAAATCGTTAATTCCGGTATGGCATACCGTATTTGATTAGTCCTCTTTATCTAGTTCGGTTTTTGTTCAAATACGAGTTTTCCTAGACGGCAACACCGTGTTTGTGAAACGACGTACTCAACAATAAGAGTACGATGTTTTACGTTGTCTACTCAGACTCAATTTTCAACTTATGACGATCGTAGCACACCTAGTAAAAGACTCATGAGCACCCTTGATTGAAATCTTGCAGCGTTTCTGAAGTCAAGGGAGGCTTTAGTCTCGCTTGACTTCAGCATCCCGTGTTTTTGTATAACCTGTGGCACAGCGCTCTAACGATGATCGGGTTGAGGCCAAAGGTTTTGTTGTTTGTCACAGCCGATCGAGGTCACAAATCCCTGACTGACAGCACATAATGTACAAACAGACCAGAACTAATAACGAGAGAGCAGCCACATTTCAATTGTACGATCGCAACCACCATTCTCGAAGAAATAAGTGAGAGTGGGCGAGGGGGAGAGTGGGAGAGTGGGAGAGTGGGAGAGAGGGAAGAGGGAAGAGTGAAAAAATCTGCCTTCTTCCCTCTTCCCTCTTCCCTCTTGCTTCCCGATAAGAAAGCGTTTTAAACAAGTCCCTCAATTACCGGATGGAAGTAGAACGCCAGCGCCAAAACCGTATAAGCTGCCAACAGCAAAGTACCTTCGAGCCAGTTAGAGTTGCCATCAGAACTGATAGAATTGGCGATCAGCACCGACACCGCAACCGCTACAAGTTCAAACGGGTTGAAATTCAAGTCCATCGGTTTGCCCAAGACAAAACCTGCCAAAACCAACACCGGGGCAACAAACAAAGCAATTTGCAAACTCGAACCCACGGCCACAGAAACCGACAAATCCATTTTATTTTTCATCGCCACCGTCACCGCTGTTGTATGTTCGGCCGCATTGCCAATAATCGGCACTAAAATCACCCCGGTAAACAGTGATGTCAGCCCCAAACGCGCCGTCGCTTCTTCCAGAGTACCCACCAACAGTTCCGACTCGACAGCTACCATCAGGGTACAGGCCAACAGCACCCCAATCCACAGCGGCAGATTGACTTTGTGGTCAGGACTGTCTGGTGCTAAGTTATTTTCGGCTAAATCTTCCAGCATTTCTATTTCTGCCACCCCTGCATCGTACAGATAACTGTGGGTTTTCATAGAAAACAGCAGCGTCAGCACGTAGACGACAATCAGCACTACAGCAACAGCGCTAGAGAGGTTCTGCATAGTTGCCGGAGGGATGCCAATAGAGGTGGCATTAACTGCCGTCGGCACCAAAATGGCAATCACGGCTAAGTTCATCGCTGAAGCATTCAACCGGGCGACTGTCGGCTGAAAATCTTGTTCTTTGTAGCGCAAGCCACCCAGCAGCATCGCCAATCCCATTACCAGCAGCAGGTTGCTCATAATTGAACCGGTGATGCTGGCCTTGACAACATCTATTAGTCCGGCGTTGAGGGCGACGATGCCGATAATCAGTTCCGTGGCATTTCCGAAGGTAGCGTTCAGCAAACCCCCCAAATTGGCACCGAGGACGACGGCGATTTCTTCGGTGGCCGTGCCCATCCAGGCGGCTAGGGGGATGATGGCTAAAGCCGAGGTGATGAAGATTGTGGAGGATTCCCAGCCGAGAAAGTGTCCGGCGATGGAAACTGGGATAAATAACAGCAGACTGGAAATAATTGTATTTGTGTTTAGCATTTAGATTCTCAAAAGCTGCCAACCGTCAATCATAGCCTGTGACCAAATGAAAAAAAGGGTGAGGGCTTGGGATTTGGGTGTTCGCTTAAAGCTGGGGGTGGGCGATCGGGCGATCGCTGCATTGCGGCTTTCACGGATGTGACAAACTAAGAGAGCGATTTGTTTAGCCGATCGGTTCAATGGATTTTTGTATTCGATTAGCTTCCTTAGAAGACATTCCTAAGCTGACAACTTTAATTCCTGATTCTGCTAGAGCTTTGCAAGCAGGCTACTACAGTTCAGAGCAGATTGAAGGCGCACTGGGCACAGTTTTTGGGGTTGATACTCAACTGATTCTAGACCAAACATACTTTGTTGCTGAGAACAATCACCAAATTGTTGGTTGCGGTGGTTGGAGTAAGCGTAAAACGCTTTATGGAGGTGATTCAGGCAAAAATAATCCAGAAGAGGGCCTGCTCAACCCAGACAGCGACTCGGCAAAGATTCGTGCATTCTTTGTTCATCCAGCATGGGCACGTCGAGGAATTGGAAGTCAAATTATGCGAGTATGTGAACTGGCTGCTGAGCGTGCTGGATTTAAGCAAGTTGAGATGATTGCGACGCTAGCGGGAGAGCCATTTTACACAAAATTTGACTATCAGGCGATCGAGCGGTTTGAAATTTCTCTCCCAAACAGTCAGTTCCTCCCCGTTGTCCGTATGTTTAAGAGCTTTGGGCGCAACCCGTAAAAAATGAGGCCTAATAAAATCTGTTTCGGTTAAATGCGATCGTAAATCAATGAGATGACAAAAAAGCAAATAATTATCAGCCATGTCAATAAAACTAGATTTTTTCAAAGTAGAAGTCGTCCCGCACGATCCAAATTGGCGCAGCGCCTTTGAAACTGAGTCGAAACTGATTGCACTTGCACTTAGGGACAATGTGGTTGCTATACATCATATTGGTAGCACAGCCATTCCACAAATTCATGCAAAGCCGATTATCGATATGTTAGTTGAGGTTAAAGATATTATAAAACTCGATACACAGAGTTCAGCACTTGAGGCATTAGGTTATGAAGCAATGGGTGAGTTTGGGATATCCGGTCGTCGTTATTTTCGCAAGGGTAATGAAGCAGGGATTAGAACACACCAACTTCACGGGTTTGAAGTGAACTCAGCGCAGATAGAGCGCCATTTAGCGTTTCGAGATTATATGATTTCCCATCCTGAAGACGCGCAGCAATACAGCGAACTAAAGAGAAAACTTGCCCAAAAATACCCTGATAATATTCAAGGGTACATGGACGGAAAAGATGGTTTCATTAAAGCAATGGATCTGAATGCGGCTAATACCAATTTTTTATGAGGCCCCGTAGAATCCGATCACCCTGGCGCCCTCCGTGTCCGGGGGGGGACAAGAGTCCGATCTTTCGTCCCCCGACTATCAGGGAGATGCGAGGGGGATCGAGATATGTGCCACTTCACATTAAATTGGTATTAGAGACTACTAAATAATTATAAAAAATGCAAATGTCCTGACAAAGAATTAGCACAACATTTTTATTTAAATAAAAAGATAATTAAATCTAGATTGTCTGATTTGGCAGAGTCGGGTTTTCCTATTTATTTGACTAATACTGCTGTGAGTCAGGTGGAAGAAGTGACACGGAACCAGACAACGGGATCAACTACTTATGATTCTAAGGGTAGAGAAAGGGTGAATACAGCCCCTTGACCGGGTTTACTACTGGCTGTAATGCTGCCTCCATGCGCTTCAATAATGCGTCTGGCAATCGCTAGACCCAGACCAACCCCATTCTTACTAGAGCGGCTCGTGGTGTAAAACTGTTCAAAAATGCGAGGTAAATCGGTTTCAGGAATGCCGCTTCCCTGGTCTCGAATTGAAATTAGAGCCTGTTGCTTGTTGCGAGAGGCAGAAATGAAAATACAAGCATTGGGGGTAGAATACTTAATCGCATTGTCTAAGAGATTCAAAAAAGCCTGTAATAAGCGTTCCGAATCGCCCATAATCCGAAGGTCAGCAATATCAACTTCTACAGTCACGTTTTTAGCCTTCATACGAACTTCCATTGCTCTAATCGCACGGCTGATGACACTTTCTAAGGCAATGGCTTGGATTTCTAATAGCGTGACACCTGCTTCTAAGCGTCCTAAATCGAGCAAATCGTGAATCAAGCCCGAAAGTCGCTTCGTCTCCTCTTTAATGGTTTGAAAAAAGCGCTCGCGCAACTCCAGCTCATCCACAGCGCCACGCTCCAGCGCATCAATGGTTACTTGAACATTACTCACAGGCGTCCGCAGTTCATGGGAAACATTCGCTAGGAAGGCTCTGCGTTCGTTGTCCAATGATTTCAACCGTTCACTCATACGATTCAGTTCCGTTGCGAGTTGGTCTAGTTCATTGCTTTGACGAATCACGAGTTTGTCATCAAACTGTCCTCTACCCACACGAATCGCAAAGTTTCGCATCACCTCAATGGGTTTAGAGAGACTCCGGGCTAATCGATTGCTGACCAAGGTACAGAGAAGAATGGTAATGCCAAGGGCGGCTAAAATTGTCCAGATCACCCTTACAAACTGTTTCTGAAACTGTTCTAGAGTAATCGAGATGCGTAATATCCCCAACATCTGACCGTTGCGAGTCATCGGTTTGACAATATAGAGGCGATCTTCCGTTGATAAAACCCCTTTAGCAATGCCCTGCACCGAATGACCGTCTAGTGCTTCTGAAATGCCAGGTATCAGCAGCCAATTGGTGATTTGTCGATCTGTTTGAGGGTTAGAGGTGGCTAGCAGCGAACCTTGGGCATCAAATACACGGAGTGCGATATTGGCGGGTACCCCATAGCGCCGAACAATGATCTGCACCCGTTGCCTATCTTTTTCTTCGAGGGCATCTGCAACGCTCTCGCTCAGTGCTGTTGCCAAGTTTTCTAAATCTGTCTGACGAGACTGCATGAAAAAGGCATAAAACGTCCATAGGATGTAACCAGACATAAGCGAGGTTCCTAAGACGATCAGAAGTAGATAGGTAAACAAGAGCTTCGTGTGGATTGAATTCCACCGAAAAGATGCTAACCATCTGCTCGTGAAGGAGTCTTGGGCAAAAAGTTTCATCCGCTCAAATATGGCTGGTATAAATGGTGTATCCGTTGCAAGTGATCCTAACCTAGCGCCATTGGTCACGGATTGAGCCAACCGAGCTATCAAACCCTTGAAGAATGCCTTAAACTGTTTTTAAGCAGATTCCGTATGATGGCGACGCAGCAAAGCTTTAATCCGTGCGAGCAATTCCTGTGTATTGAAGGGTTTGGTCACATAATCATCTGCCCCTGCCTCTAAGCCCAACACTTTATCCATATCTTGGTCTTTAGCCGTTAGCATCAGTATAGGCACATTAGAAAAAGCCCGGATACGCCAACACACTTCCATCCCATCAACTTCTGGCATCATCAGATCGAGCAGAATGATATCGGGTACGTGCTTGTGGAATTGTTTGATCGCACTGTGTCCATCTGGTGCTGTAGTGACCTCATAGCCTTCCTTTCTCAGTGAGTAAGCAAGGCTTTCACAGAGTGGGGCTTCGTCGTCTACCAACAAAAGATGGGGCATTAGTATAAATAGTTACATTTCATATGGAGTATCTCAAAGGCAGGATTAACCGACATCTACCTTGAGAGGTAAATCGTCTTGGTTCCGCTCAGGTTTTGCTGCTTACAAATACTAGGCAGCAAAACGATGGAGAGTTACGAGCGGTTATACCAATTTAATGTGAAGTTGCACATATCTCGATCCCCCTCGCATCTCCCTGATAGTAGGGGGACGAAAGATCGGACTCTTGTCCCCCCCGGACGCGGGGGCTAGGGGGGATCGGATTCTACGGGGCCTCATAAAAAATTGGTATAAGTGGCGATAGTCTCATTAAATTTATGAGATTGGAAGTGGGAATTATTGATGTTAAGCCTAATATGACTGGAGCAACATAACCCATGAGTGATATCGGTCTCACACACATCGCACTGCCCGTTTCTGATGTCGATCGCACTATCGAATTCTACTCTAAGTATGCTGGAATGCAGGTCGTTCACCGCCGCATTGATGCAGAAACTGGTGTTGCTGTGGTCTGGCTTTCTGACCGCACTCGCCCTTTTGTAATTGTGCTAATTCAAACAGACTCCGTACATCCAGTTTTGTCTCCCTTTGCACACCTCGGGGTAGGTTGCAAAAGCCGCGAATACATGGACGAACTCTGCGACAAAGCACGTCAAGAAGGCGTATTGCTTGAAGAACCAAAAGATTCTGGATATCCGATCGGCTACTGGGCTTTTTTGCGAGACCCGGACGGTCACACGCTGGAACTATCCTACGGGCAAGAAATCGGATTTACAGTGGAGGATGCTAGTTAAAGTTATAATAAACAAATCGCCCTCCAAACCCGCTCGTTTCTCATCTGGAAATAGACTGGAGAATCAAATGACTGCAGCAATCATCGCACCACCCAGAAAAGAATCACCCCTTCTGTTTGAGGGACTCACTTGGAGAGAGTTCAAAGCAGTTGAGCAATTGTTAGACCGTCCAGGATATCGACTGTCTTTCCTGGATGGAGTTTTGGAGATTAAAGTAATGCCGGGAGAACCCCACGAAACCGTTAAAGAAAGAATTGGTGCATTGTTGGAACTGTACCTGCTGATGGCGGGGTTTGACTTTACTCCAACTGGCTCAATGACTCTGGAAAGTGAAACGGGAAAAGTCAAGCGAGAGGCCGATAAATCTTATAAACTTGCTCCTGGTCGCAGGCTACCCCATTTGGCGATCGAGGTCGTGTTTTCCAGTGGTGGCATCAACCAACTGGAGGCATACAAGCGGCTGAAGATAAAAGAAGTGTGGTTCTGGGAAGATGGATTGTTAGAGGTTTATCACCTCCGGGGAGAGGGCAATACACTTCATTATGAAAAGGTTTCCAGTAGTGAGGAAGTGAAAGGAATCGATTTGGATTTGTTGTTGCGTTGCATCAATATGGTGAATCATGTTGAGGCAGTTAAGACTTTTCAACAGGCACTCCAAAAATAGCTGGGAATAGGGGATTGCGCCTCCTTTTACCATTTTTGTTGACCTCTCAATATCCGCAAAAAGCAATGGGGAATGGCAATGATGCAAATTGTAATTGTGGGATCGGGGCCAACTGGTGCGGCACTTGCCTTGCTGCTGGTGAAACGAGGTATTTCTGTAACGTTGGTTGAGGCTGCAAAAGATGCCTACCGAGTGTTTCGCGGTGAAGGGTTAATGCCCAGCGGATTGGATGCGATCGCCCAAATGGGGTTATCCACTATGCTAGAAGGTGTTCCACACCGACAAATTGATGCCTGGGAGTTCGTTGTGGGCGATCGACAGTTATTTCGAGTTGATGAGCCAATGGGGTCAAATCGACCTTGTACACTGGTATCGCAACCGCCTTTGCTAGAAACCCTAATTTCCGAAGCTCAATTGCATCCAGAGTTTGAATTTATCCCAGGTGTTCCCGTAAAAGATTTACTGTACAACAACGATCGCATTGCGGGTGTAAAGCTAGGAGATGGGCGAGAGATTCCTGCTGCACTTGTGATTGGTACAGATGGTAGAAACTCGGTTGTACGGCAACGTGCAGAATTAGAGTTAGTAAAACAGCAGAATAGTATAGATGTTCTGTGGTTTAAACTTGCCGCTCATCCTCGGTTTGTGGCGGATAATGTATTTTATTCGATCCTGAATGGCGGTAGCGGATTTAGTGTCTTTCATGGGGCAGAATCAGGAAAACTTCATCTGGCTTGGGTGCTATCTGCCGATGACAAAACGGATCGGAAACACACAGACTGGGCAGAAACTTTCGCATCGCTATCTCCTGCGTGGATGGCAGAACATTTCCGCAACTGTGCCGATACGATCGAATCTCCGATGCGATTGTCTGTTGTTGTTGGTCGCTGTCCGCGCTGGCATCGACCGGGAATCATACTTTTGGGGGATGCTGCACATCCGATGTCTCCGGTTCGCGCTCAAGGAATTAACATGGCTTTGCGCGATGTAATTGTTGCTGCCAATCACCTTGTACCTTTATTGAAAGCAGGGGCTAATTGCGAGGATATTGATTTAGCATTATCGCGGATTCAGGCAGAACGTGAACCGGAAATTATTCGCGCCCAACAACTTCAAGCACAAGAAGCGTGGAAAGGCGAACAACTGCGAAAAAATGGATTATTGCGTTTGTTGATGATGCAAGCGGCTCCGTTTTTGGGTGAAAAAGTTAAACAATTTTGGGTAAAAGGACAGTATGAATTGCGCCAAGGAGTAACAGAGGTAAAATTGGTTGTGTGATAAGAGGAAATTAAAACCTGGCTTACCCATCCAAACCAAAGAAACTGGGTTTTTACCTTTTCTGCGATGCTCTAATATCAATTCCGTTGTGCGATTCGTTTAACCTAAATAGGGCTTGCTGAATATATCGATCGCATATTGCGTCGCGAAAGGTTTCGATCGCATGATCGAGAGTAAAGTGCAAGAAAAACAGGTAAAATAGGTCAAAAGCCGTGCATCACCATCTGCGATCGTGTACAGAAAAGCTGAGCTTGCCCCAAGCCCCCCATCTGAGTTTGAACTGCCCTTCGGAGGAAAGTTGTCTGCTGACAACCGTTGGGTAAAAATGGCCCAAATAATCCCGTGGTCTGAATTTGAATCAGAATATGCTCAAAATTTCCCTACGGAAAAGGGCGCACCAGCTAAATCCTTTCGGATGGCATTGGGGGCATTAATTATCAAAGAAAAACTCTTAATTAGCGATCGCCTCACAGTAGAACAGATCCGGGAAAACCCCTATCTACAATACTTTATCGGTCAATCAAGCTACAGCAATGAACTCGCATTTGACCCATCTCTATTAGTACACTTTCGGCAAAGAATTAGTCCCAACCTAATTAATCAAATCAACGAACGCATGGTCGAAAAAATGCGTTCCACCACCCCAATCAAACCCGAGAAAAAAAAGGATTCGGACGGCCAAAATGAGTCGGCCAATCGCGGTAAACTAATCATAGATGCGACCTCGGCCCCAGCCGACATTACCTATCCGACCGACTTAGGACTATTAAACAAAGCCAGAGTCCATACAGAAAAAATCATAGACATCCTGTATAAACAGATCAAAGGTCAAACCAATAAAAAGCCAAGAACCTACCGTAATCTAGCAAGAAAAGACTACTTAGCAGTAGCGAAACAAAGACGACCCACCCGCAACAAAAGAAGAAAAGCACTAAAAAAACAACTCCAATATATCAAAAGAAACTTAGCTCATATTGAACAGCTAATCGAGTTAGGCGCTACCCGAGAAGGTCTGAATAAAAACCAATATAAAACCTTGCTAGTCCTCACAGAAGTCGCTCGCCAACAACAGTGGTTGTTTGACAACGATAAACAGAGTATTGAGGATAGAATAGTAAGTTTAAGTCAACCCCATATTCGTCCCATAGTCAGAGGAAAAGCAGGGAAAAGCGTAGAATTTGGAGCCAAACTATCAGCAAGCTGCTTTGAAGGATATGTATTTTTAGACCGGATAAGCTGGGATAACTTTAACGAATCAGGAGACTTAAAAGCCCAAGTAGAAGCATATCATAGGTTCACAGGATATTATCCAGAGTCCGTTCATGCAGATCGGATTTATCGTACAAGAGATAACCGAGCTTGGTGCAAAGAAAGAGGAATTAGGCTCAGTGGACCTCCCCTAGGAAGACCGCCAGCAAACGTCAGTAAATCAAAAAAGAAGCAAGCCTTAGAAGATGAAAGAATTAGAAATGCGATCGAGGGTAAATTTGGACAAGGTAAACGAAGATTCGGTCTGAATCGAGTGATGGCAAAACTTGATAAGACATCTGGTACAGTTATTGCAATTACTTTTTTAGTAATGAACCTTGCTACCTGGTGGCGCCGGGTTTTTTGTGTGTTTTTATGTCTATTTGCAAAAAGAACACCTGTTTTTTGGGGGAAGATAATCTACAATTATATTTGGGTGAAATCGACACAGAAAAAACTTATATTTAATCCAGCTTGAATATATCGTGAGCTCCTGCTCTTGATTGGCGATCGATTATTCAGCAAACCCTAAATAAGTAGAAATACTTAGGGAAGGTTAGCCTGGTTCAACATAACCTTGATAACTGATTACACATCCTTGTGCGGGGTTCCTCCCCAAGTCTTGGCCTCCAAGTGCAGGAGTGAAAGCATATCCCCTATGTTGTTGGGTAGCAACCAACAGGATAAAGCGGGGATAAAAGGCAGAAAGACTTCTAGCCAAATGAGGTAGCTGTCGAGCAAGAACTTATGCGTAGCGTCAGCGAAGATGTGTCTGAACCATCGTTATGATAAATGGTCAAATGGCTGATAGACGCCCGCCAAAAGGCAAGGATAAGGCATAAGCAATTATCGGATTGACTTATTAGCACTGCCTAAAAACCCGGTGGAAAGCATCACGCTAAAAGTTCGATCAATGTGTAATCGGAACGAAGTAAAGCACTCACAGCCCTTGATAACACAAGTAGGTTGCTAGCCGTAAGCTGTGAGTGTGAGGGATGGTCGCAGAAGCCAATGCTTTGTTGTAATGACAGAGATATGCTGACAGCACCGGGTGGTGTAAAAGATAGAGACCAAGTAGCCCTTTAAAAGCCTAATGCCACAGAAAAATCTGATGGTGGGATGTAGGGGTAAAAGGACATCTATCAAGCGGTAATAATCAGAGCGCTATGCGATGGTACCGTATCCATAACCAGGATTACATCACTCAGGAGCCGTGTGCGGTGAAAGTCGCAAGCACGGTTCGTGCGGTTCGTTTCTATGAAACTAGCCTGTATGGGTTAGGGGATTAGAGCCTTTACGCCGCCTTGGGTGCAAGCCCT
>NZ_JAUBTK010000074.1:0-39098 GCF_036702455.1 Microcoleus sp. D2_18a_D3 | reverse complement strand
AAACAACTCCCGTAGCAATGGTTGCTCCTTCTATCAATGGCTAAGTTTTAGTCTGAGATTACAAAAAGCGCTCCTAGTAATAGGGGCGCTTTTTGTTTGGGGAAAATCTAATTTAACACTACTAATGCTTTGCAAAAGTTGGCTTACAGTTTACCTAAATAAATTTTTATCTGACCCTTTATGGACAACGACAAAAATTATTGAGATAGTTATAGAGTTCGCGAAATAAGGGACATTTTTTCTGGACTTCATTTGGATCGATTTCACTCAATAGCAAAGGTGTATGTGCTCCTTTAGAAAAGCGTGTTTTATCGCGATCGACCTCATATTGAACACTTGACTCAATTAAAGCTTCTGATAGTTTTTCTCGACAGCAATCTCTTTGAGGATCATATTCACTAAATGATTCGGGATTCTCAAAAGAAACTTTCTTTTCTGTACTCAGCCACCAACACATACGTTTATGTCTGGCTCTAAAATCTGAATGTTTAGCTATTGAATTATTCCAATCAGCAATAATCCAAGCTTCGATTTCCGGCGCTGCAAACCCAACAAATTTTTCGATGTCAGCACATTCGGGTATTTTTGATAACTCTGCCAATATTTTTGATTTTTGTGTCTGAGAATCGCGGCAATCCAAATCGTCAAAAACTAAAATCAAGTCGCATTTATTTGCTTCCGCTTTTAAGGCGATAGGCAATTCTTGCTTGATTTGTTCGATTAAACTTTTACCTGTTCTGCCGTAACTACTTGCCTTATTAGCTTTAGGGCCAGGTTTTTGACGAACTGGTGTTTTTCGTTCAAATCTACAGCCCGGAAAAGTTTTTTCTAAAAAAGGAAAGAATCCTCTAACCTCAGCCTCACCGCCACCAGAAAAAACCCACACTACCACGGCCATCCTCCAATACTTGGATCGCCAACACGGTATAAGTCGCCCAATTGCCATCCCTCTTCAAGTTTTGGCTCCAGCAGTTCTTTTGAAAGAGATTTGACTGAGAAATACGTTCTGTTTTCGGGATAAAAACAAAGAACATTCTCTAAACGATCGGTAAAGTGATCTAAAAGATCGGGACTATGCGTGGTAATAATTATCTGAGTTCTGGTGGCAGTTTTTTTAATCCACTCAGCTAAAATTGGCATCCACGAGACGTGCAATCCTAATTCAGGTTCATCAATGACTATCAAAGAAGGAAGGAGTGGAGAATGTAATATAGTTGCCCAACAAAGCATCCTGACAGTTCCATCCGACATTTCATTTAGGTAAAATGCTTCATCATCAATACCTTCAAAATACCATTCTACAGTGAGAGATAGGCGGCCAGAAGGTAAAGCTCTAAGGCGACGAGTTTTTGGCAGGATGGACTTCATTGCCTCGTTAATGCTATCTTCAAAATTGATAGATTTTTGGTTTAAATTGTACAATACTAAAGGCAGATTATCTCCCGAAGCAGATAGGTAAATATCACTTCCACCTATTTTAGGTTCTGCGGTTCTAATTGAATTCAAATTCATGTTATTGGCATTATAAAATTGCCATTTTGAAATAAATTCAATTAATTCTCTTCTGATTTTGTAAATAGGTGTCTTTTCGGGTGGTAATTGACTATTTTCAAGCAGTGTCGGAATTGTCAACAAACCCAAAGAATTTGTAGGAATGTTATCTAAAGGTTGAAACTGAGTTGACTCTTGACCTGCAGACTTGTAAACAGATAAAACTCCTTGCCCTAATTCTCTGTTATGCAATTTATAGTAATAGAAAGGTGGCTGGCGGGAAGTTTCCTGCAAATCTTCTCCGCCATATAGATATTCTTCAGAGATGCTCGCCCTTACTTTTTGTCGATCGGTATAAAGTTTGAAATCCAGGATTGCGCTGTCTTTTTGAAGATTACCAGTTTGGTTAATTTGCGAAAAACAGCAAGCTATACTGACCTTTGCTGGACTTTCAACATTGACATCTAAAATTCTACCACCACCAATTTTAGAAACAGCATCCTCAAAACTACTCACGTCCCGATTTGCGTCGGGAATAGCTATTAGGCAATCTTTTAAAAATTTTAAACAACTGATAAAATTGCTTTTGCCTGAACCGTTTGAGCCGATAAATATATTAAGGTTGTTTAAATTTACAGATGGATCTAAGTGTAGATTTTTATAATTATTGGTTGTCAAAAATCGAAGAATTGGTTGATTCATACGCTCGCTCCGGTTATACTTCAGAAAGTTAGGGCAGGCAAGATGCCTACCCTACAAAGGTAAAAAATATTTTTTTACCTTTTAACTCTCGACTTTCAAATTGCCCGTTACTGAACAAACTTCTTGAATGCCAGTGTCACGTTGTGGCCGCCAAATCCAAAAGAATTCGACAGCGCCACATCAACTTTTAGATCGCGGCTTGTATGAGGAACATAGTCCAAATCACACTCAGGATCGGGATTTTCCAGATTAATTGTCGGCGCGATTTTGTCATTGGCGATCGACATTACCGTCGCCACCGCCTCAATTCCCCCAGAACCGCCCAAAAGATGACCGGTCATTGACTTGGTAGAACTAATTGCTACTTTGTAAGCGTGGTCTCCCAAAGTCTGCTTAATCGCTTTTGTTTCAGTAGAATCGTTGGGAAGCGTGCTCGTGCCGTGAGCGTTGATATAGCTCACTTGATCCGGCGTCAAACCCCCATCCTTGAGCGCTAAAGCCATCGCGCGCGACGCACCGTTCCCCCCCGGTACCGGAGAAGTCATGTGATACGCATCGCAAGTTAAACCGTAGCCGACGATTTCTGCGTAAATCTTCGCGCCACGCGCCAGAGCGTGTTCCATTTCTTCTAAAATCAGAATGCCAGCACCTTCGCCGACGACAAAACCATCACGATCGCGATCGAACGGACGAGAAGCATGAGTCGGGTCATCGTTGCGAGTCGAAAGCGCTCTCGCCGCAGCAAAACCCGCCACGCACAAAGGTGTCACCGCAGCTTCCGTACCGCCGCAAATCATTGCTTGGGCGTAACCCCCCTGAACTAAGCGAAACGCATCGCCCACGGCATTTGACCCGGCAGCGCAGGCCGTCACCGTGCAAGAGTTGGGCCCTTTAGCGCCCGTGTGAATCGCCGTCAGGCCTGCGGCCATATTCGCAATCATCATGGGAATCATAAACGGGCTGCATCGATCGGGGCCGCGATTCAGATAGATCTCTTGCTGGTCTTCCAAAACCTTCAGGCCGCCAATGCCAGTGCCAAGAATGACACCCACCTGTTCTGCGTTCAGGTCGTTAATCTCAAATTTCGCATCAGCAAGAGCTTGCTTGCTCGCTGACACCCCAAATTGAGCAAAGCGATCCATCCGCTTTGCTTCCTTGCGCTCTAAATAGTCGTGTGGGTCGTAACCCTTCACCTCTGCGGCAAAGCGGCAGTCGTGCCGCGACGGGTCGAATAAGGTGATCGGGCCTATACCATTCTTCCCGGCAAGCAACCCGTCCCAATATTCAGACAAGGTATTGCCGATCGGTGTAATCGCGCCGAGACCCGTAATAACAACGCGCTTACGCTCTAAATTTGTCATGATTTCAGTTTCAAAAAATTAAACACCCAGAACGCAGAACAAAAGAGGAGTTTCCAGTTTTTAACTTCTCTCCTCTTAGGGGAAAAGACAGGTATTTTATGCTTTTGGAGCTGCAAGTTGGCTGCTGATGAAATCTACAGAAGCTTGAACCGTAGTAATTCCTTCGGCTGCTTCGTCGGGAATTTCAATATCAAACTCTTCTTCCAAGGCCATGACCAGCTCTACTGTATCTAAGGAATCTGCTCCTAAATCGTTAGCAAAGTTGGCTTCGGGCTTGACTTCGCTTGGATCGACTTCCAATTGATCAGCCACAATTTTCTTGACTCTAGCAAAAATGTCGTCTTGGCTCATAACATCGTGTCCTCATTGGTTGCTGCGTATCTAATCTTATCCGAAAGGGGGAGCGGCAAGAGAAAGGCTGGCCGCTTTTCAAAGTGACCCTCTGTGTAGCGGGTGGGCCGTGGGCATTGGTGTCTACTTAAGGACTTTTGTGGACCACAGTGGCTCGTACATAGGAAAACAACAAGTATGCTGAAATGCCTTTTTGAGTTTCGATAACGTTTGACATGAGCAGCAGGCAAAAGGCTACGCCTTTTGACTGTCCGCTCGATGGAAGGGCTAGAGCGCTCTTCGTGGAGCATTGCCTATGGCTCCTCCTGCGCCTTGCAGGAGGAACTAACCCTCACGAAGATTGGGCTCTGCCCCTTATGGAATCCGATGCAAACCTCCCACTCGGAACCGCATTCGCCCCACATGGGAATGACCGCCAGATCACCGCGGCCACCCCACTTTGCCTCGTAGTTATCTCCGCCGTCTTTCAAGTACGGCGGTTTAACATGGTTGTAGTTGCCACCGCACACAGGGCAAAGCAAATTTCTTGCTCCATTACGCCAGCCCGCGTCTTCATTTTCAATCGAAGGCAGGATGTCTTGATTTGGTCTTGGATCTGACTTCATGGCATCTCCCGATCTTGCGTTGCATGGTATTCTATCGCTATGGGTCAAAGTTTCGCACGCGGGGAGGTGCGGCTATGATTGTGCACTCGGATCAAACGGAGTGGCCTGAATTGGCCGGGCGAGGCGCTCGGATGGAATTGTGACGATGAGACAGCGGTTTGGCGCGCCTGAAGACATTGCCAAAGCAGTCTTAGTTCTGCTCACTTCAGACTCTGCTTACATTTTGGGCGTTGTAATTGCGGTTGATGGTGGTATCAGCCAACTTTAATCTAACTGACTATTTCTAAACCTTGCCTGAATGTTTGTATCATAACTGATGGCGTATACCTCCGTTCCGAGTGCAAGCGCTTGTTAGGTGTACGCCAATGTAGCCAATGTTTTTGAACCCTTTGTAGTCAATAAATTGTCTAAAACTGGGTAAGGATAGAAGAGGGGAAACGAAGCAGGAAGCCTCCCGACCTCCACCGCCCTCCTTTCTTGTCCCTTGCCTTGTCTCCCCAGCAGAAACAATTATGCCATCCCAAACTCTCAGATATGCTTATTTTCCCGGTTGCGTTGCCCAAGGGGCCGCCCGCGAACTTTACCTGTCTACCCAAGCGCTGACTCAAGCGTTGGGGATTGAACTGGTGGAGCTCAAGAAAGCTTCCTGCTGCGGTTCTGGCACTTTCAAGGAAGATTCGCAGTTACTCGAAGATACTGTCAACGCTCGCAATATTGCTTTGGCTGAGGAACTGAATCTGCCTTTGCTGACGCATTGCAGCACTTGTCAAGGGGTAATCGGTCATGTGGACGATCGCCTCAAGGAATCTCAGAAAACCGATCCCAACTACATAGAAAAAGTCAACGGTTTACTGGACAAACAAGGCTGTTCGCCTTACCAAGGCAGTACCGAGGTGAAACATCTGTTGTGGGCGATCGTTGCAGATTACGGGCTCGACGAGGTGCAGAAGCGAGTCACCCGCAAGCTTTCGGGTTTGAAGTGCGCGTCTTTTTACGGGTGCTACCTGCTGCGAGCTCAGGATAAGCTGCTTTACGATGACCCGCACCAACCGGAATCGATGGAAAATGTATTTCGGGCGATCGGGGCAACTCCGGTTTATTATCGAGGGCGGACGCAGTGCTGCGGCTGGCCGTTGGCGAGTTATGCCACTAACCAATCTTTTCAGATGGCAGGCAAACATATTCAAGATGCTCTTGACAATGGCGCTGATTGTATGGTAACGCCTTGCCCCCTTTGTCATTTAAATTTGGATTCGCGGCAGCCGGAGGTGGAAAAAGTAATCGGGCGCAAGTTGGGTTTGCCGGTGCTGCATTTGTCGCAGTTGGTGGCTTTGGCTTTGGGTGTGGAGCCAAAAAAACTAGGACTCGATCGCCATATTGTTTCAACTAAGCCCGTGTTAGAAAAATTAGGCTTTTAGTCGATCGATTTGCACCGATTTGTAGTAAAGAAGTTCGTCCTTGATAACTCCGCTCTAAGGACGGACGTGCTTAGTAGGAACCTACTTTGATAAGAGTCCCAGCGTGAATAACTGTGAAGTTTTGTCGCTTTTTCGCGAAGTGCTTCCAGGCACTGCGGTAGACTAACCTTTAATTCTCTGTGCAGGCTATAGCGGTGTCACCTCGCCGTCAAATCTGTTAATTCGCAGAGCAAGCAAATTTTTAGTGACTCGTTGGGAGCCTTTATTCAATGTCTCATTCAGTCAAAATTTACGATACTTGCATCGGCTGCACTCAATGCGTCCGCGCTTGTCCGACTGACGTTTTGGAGATGGTGCCCTGGGATGGCTGCAAAGCAGCTCAGATTGCCTCATCTCCCCGCACCGAAGACTGTGTAGGCTGCAAGCGTTGCGAAACTGCTTGCCCCACCGATTTTCTGAGCATCCGGGTTTACCTGGGAGCAGAAACCACTCGCAGTATGGGTCTAGCCTACTAAATATCGATCGACACGCCGATCGAATTAGGGGCACAAGAGAGGGGGCGATTACATTGCCCCTTCTTTTTTTGTCGCGGAATCGGCATTCTGGGGCCGGAAGAAGGTAAAAATGATAAAACTTGAGTTTTATTGCGATCGCTAAGCAGGAGTAGTACGTTAAATGTGCGGAATCGTTGGCTATATCGGCACGCAAGCAGCAAGCGAGATTTTGCTAGCAGGATTGGAGAAACTAGAATACCGGGGCTACGATTCAGCGGGCCTCGCTACCATCTCGGAAGGAGAAATTACCTGCATCCGAGCCAAGGGCAAATTGCACAACCTCCGGGAAAAGCTAGCAGAGATAGACTCTCCGGCTCCCATCGGCATCGGACACACCCGCTGGGCAACTCACGGCAAACCAGAGGAATATAACGCTCACCCTCACTTGGATAATAGCGGGCGAATTGCGGTAGTTCAAAATGGAATTGTCGAAAATTATCGCGAGTTGCGGAAAGAATTGAAAGCAAAGGGACATAAATTTGTCTCGGATACGGATACAGAAGTTATTCCTCATTTAATAGCTGAATTTTTGAAAGAAGCAAGAAGGGAGAACGAAGAAGGAAAAGATAAAAAAACCGAGAAAATAGCTGATTTATCGTTTTTGGAAACTGTTTTAAAGGCGGTAAATAAATTAGAAGGAGCTTTTGCGATCGCCGTTATCTGTGCAGATTTTCCCGAGGAAATAATTGTCGCAAGACAGCAAGCTCCTTTGGTAATTGGCTTTGGTGCAGGCGAATTTTTCTGCGCTTCCGACACGCCAGCCTTAGTATCTAACACCCGCACTGTTTTGTCCTTGGAAAATGGCGAATTGGCAAGGCTAACTCCGATGGGAGTCGAAGTTTACAGCTTTGCAGGAGAAAGGCTGAAAAAAAGCCCCCGCATCCTTGGTTGGAGTCCGGTTTTAGTCGAAAAACAAGGCTTCAAACACTTCATGCACAAGGAGATTTACGAACAGCCGGCCGTAGTCAGAGCGTGTTTGGAGGCTTATTTAGACAGCGAGTGGCAGCCCGGAAATCCGCGCTCTCCCATCAATCTCAACTTGCCCAAGGAACTTTGCGTTGATGTCGAGCAAATTTCAATTCTCGCCTGCGGAACGAGCTGGCACGCCTCGCTAATTGGCAAATATTTGTTGGAACAATTAGCTAATATTCCCACTGCGGTGCAGTACGCTTCTGAATACCGCTACGCGCCCGCACCGCTGACAGCAAATACTTTAACTATTGGGGTAACACAGTCGGGAGAAACGGCGGATACGCTGGCTGCTTTGGGGATGGAACAGCAGCGCCGCGCGGGTTTTACCGATAAATTTCGGGCGAGAATGCTAGGCATTACTAACAGGACTGAAAGTTCGATCGCCCACATGATGCCGCAGGTAATTAACACCCACGCTGGTATAGAAATCGGCGTTGCTGCGACTAAAACTTTTGTCACTCAGTTGATGGCATTCTATTTCTTAGCTTTGGATTTGGCGCACCAGCGGCAAACAATCAGCACTGAGAGATTGGCAGAAATTATTACTGGTTTGCGCCAGTTGCCGGCAGAAATTGAGAAGTTTTTGGAGATTCAAGAACAGTATGTGGAGGAATTGTCCCACCAGTTTACCGACACCCAAGATTTTATCTTTTTGGGGCGGGGAATTAACTTTCCGATTGCTTTGGAAGGGGCGCTGAAACTGAAGGAAATTAGCTACATTCACGCCGAAGGATATCCGGCGGGAGAGATGAAACACGGCCCGATCGCCCTTTTGGATGCGAAAGTGCCTGTAGTGGCGATCGCCATGCCCGGAAGTGTCTACGAAAAAGTGCTTTCCAACGCTCAAGAAGCGAAGGCCCGCGACGCCCGTTTAATTGGCGTTACGCCCAAGCAAGGTGTGGCGGAAGCCGATATTTTTGACCACATTTTGCCGGTGCCTTTGGTGGATGAATTATTGTCACCAATTGTGACAGTGATTCCGCTGCAATTGTTGGCTTATCACATTGCGGCGCGTCGGGGTTTGGATGTGGATCAGCCACGAAATTTGGCGAAGTCGGTGACGGTAGAATAAAGGAAGTCATTAGTCATTAGTCAGTAGTCATTAGTCATTAGTCAGTAGTCATTAGTCATTAGTGGGTTGTTGGTTGTTGGTTGTTCGTTCTAATAACCAATAACCGATGCCCGATGCCCGATGCCCGATGCCCGATGCCCGATGCCCGATGCGCGATGCCCGATGCCCAATGCGCGATGCCCGATGCCCGATGCCCGATGCCCAATGCCCTATTCCCTCTGGCTGACTCCGCAAATTGCTGCTAACAGCAACCAGCTTGTAGTATTGAGTCGAAAATCAAACAGCGTCACATCTACAGTGTTAAATAGCGTACAGGCGGCGAAGGCTAATAAATAACTGAAAAAAATTAGACGATCGGCCGCTCTTACATCTTGACCCACGACCTGATTTGTGATATTAGATATTGAGTTTTGATTGAACACTAAAGCATTTTCGGCTTTTTCCAGTGTTGCTATTTTCTCGTGTTTAATATCCCCAGGGAAAAGCGGCCAATTCGCCAGCAGCAAAACACTCCTAGCCAAAACCCAGCCCACTAAACCAAACAACAAAAGCGTTGCGGGTATTCCCGTTTCCGCAGTCAACATCAGTATCAAACTGTGAGGATGACCAAGCCATTCTTGCATCTGAACTTGATAGAGAGGCGTAAAATTTCGCAATCCCCAACCAGTCCAAGGACGCTGCTGAGTCATCGACCAAGCAAATTCCCACTGAGTAGTTCTCAAAGTAGCTGTCGGCCGATTTGGGAACATCTCGTCGGTGAGTCTAGCCCAAAAGAAAGCCGGAACAATTCTTCGTAAAGATTGCCGTAAAGGTTCGGGGCCAAAGGCAGACAAAAAAACTGTGCTAGCCACACTCAAAACCGCAGCTAATAATTTTTTATAACCCACATAAAATGCAAAAGCCAAAACTGTCAAAACTGCCAGTCCCCAAGCATTGCGAGAATTAGTAAAAATCAAAGCAACACCATTTCCGATCGCTGCAAAACTTAAAAATAGGCATTGGGCATTGGGCATGGGGCATTGGGCATTGGGCATTGGTAAGTGGTGACGACTGACAACTGCCAACTGACAACTGCCAACTGACAACTGACAATTGACTTCTTCCATCCACAGTCCCATTGCTAAAATAAAAGCAATTGTCAGATAGCAAGCTAAAATATTTGCGTACATAAATACAGAAGCCATGCGGCCGGGGGGATTGCCTTTGGGTTCGAGTACCCAGCCAAAAACAGGCTGCAATTGATCGATGCCGCTCCAGCCTAAAAATTGCTGTCCCAGACCTAAAATAATCACTGGAATTGAACTAATTACAATTATCCAAGACAATTGCCGCAATTGAGGCAAAGTTTGAATTAAACTGCTGAAAGCGGCAAACAATATAAAGAACGGCAAGAAATTGTACAACCCTACAAAAGCCTCAATGCGGTTGTGGGCAAAAACCGCTGTGATGACTAGCAGGGCGCTCAGAATTGCGAATCCTCGATTCAGCGGGCGGCGACTAATTTGACGGAACTTTTGCTTGCAAGTGCCGGCCAATCCCAGGAATAAACCTAAAGCTCCCAAAATCGGAATTAAGGGAAAAATCAGCATCCCCACTTGAGCGAAATTCCAAGGGATTTGCAGGCGGGGATCTGGATGTTTTTGGAGGCGAGACTTGAGATTTTCGGCTGTCAGTTTGGCAGCTAATTTCAACCGATTTTTGATATTCACCCACACTCCCAATCTCCAATCTAAAATCTACAATTTACCATCGTTAAGCTAGTTCCCAAACGCATTCCGATCGCGTCAGGCGTATTTGAGCTAAGGCAAAAATGGTCGGGATAATGCGGCCGTAGTTCGTGGAAATCGATCGCCAACCCAAATCTGCTAAAAACCAAGTCCACATCACCGGGCCGACCAACGAAAATACGCTCCGCGTTGCACCGTAACGAGCCGCACTCACCGCCATACCGCGCCGCGCCGTCTGAATTGCGACATAATTTTGAAACTGGGTTGCTGCGGTTGCAGTACCTGCAAGCACTCCTTGTTTTGCCATTTGATAGGTGGCAAAATGCAGCGCAAATTGATTAGCCATCAATTTAAGCAACATTGGTTTTAAGATGGAACTCACAGCTAAAGCGCTGCCACCTTTGAACAGCAAACCCAGCGGGTCTTTTTCTGCCGAAATTGGCAGGGGTTCTGACAGTTTAGAATCAACGATCGCTCGCTGTACGCGCAGTGTCAGCGCTTGCTGTTCATCGGCCGGTAAACGCTTCCACGCGCGACCCATTAAGTGCAGAAATACTTCTGCCTCTAAGTCGGTGGTTGACAACTGTTTGGGATAAGGGATTTTGAGATAGCGACAAACTTGAATTAGTGCTTGTCTGTAAGTTACTTGTTGGGTTCGCCCTCTGAGTACCGTCAACCCGTCGGCTGCAAGATAGCGAAACCGCTGCTCTACGGCGTCGAGCCATGCTTGGCGATCGCGACTTTGTACATCTATCGGTGCGGGGGTTTGTACGTAATCTAAAGGGTTAAACTTGCGGCTGAACAGAAGTTCTGTTAGTTGCTGCAATTCTTCTTCTGTTGTCAATTCGAGTGCTGCTCTGAGTTCGTCCAAAATTTTGCCCTCCCGTATACGATTTTAGATTTTAGATTTTAGATTTTAGATTGCTGCTGGTTGACAACCAGTGGGATTTAGGATTTACCTACAGTGGCATTTTTTATCGGGTCTTAATCATGGATTCGTGCTGTCCCTTATTCTACTACCTGGCGCAGGACGATCGACAGGCTTTGCACAGAATATCCGAGTGCTAGAAGCCATAACCTCAGCAGCTACATTGATCGGCGGACGCGCATCTAAATTTTACAGTCAAGTTTGGTGTCCCGCCGAGCCTAAAAATACAATTTAGATGCCCAACAGCCAACCCGGAACCCCTCGGTACGCTTGCAACCCCGCAGCTTGAGGAGTCAAACCGTCGCCCTGAACCCCCACTATTTTATTGGCTATAAACAAAGGAAAAATAATTTACTGTACTTCTGTTCAAAAAGGTCAGTTAATCCTATAATGAGTTTGGTTTTTTTATAAAAAGGTAAAAGATGTCTTCTTCTGTCGCACCGTCTTTTTTGCAGGGATATTGGCAAGATACTTTCAATCTCAAGCAGCATCTACAGGAGTTTTTAAACTTAGATTTAGAAACAATTGAACAAGAGCTAGCCGTCGGTCAACAATCCCTAAAAGAAATAGGTCATCGGGATTTTGATTGGGAAAAAGCTAGTGAGTTTTATCGCGATCGAGTCGGACAAGCTTACCTATTTGATCTGGGAGCTTGGCATATGTCGAATCAGGATTACATAGGAGGCACTTTAACATTAATATCAGATATGGCTGCCGGTCGAGTTTTAGATTTTGGCGGCGGTATTGGCACTCATGCTATTGCGGCAGCTCTTTGTCCTCAAGTAGAACAAGTAGTCTATTGCGATCTTAACCCCATAAATTGCAATTTTGTTCAAAGCCGAGCTGCTAAGTTAGGATTGAGTGAAAAAATTTCGTGTAGTCTGGAAGTATCTCCGACCGAAGTTTTCGATACGATTATTTGTTTAGATGTGATGGAACATTTAGTCAAGCCCAGTCAGCAATTGATGGAGTTTCACCAAATGCTGGCTCCGTCAGGGAAGATGATCCTTAACTGGTATTTCTTTAAAGGTTTTAATCAAGAATTTCCTTTTCATTTAGAAGACCAGCAAGAAATGAACACATTTTTTACTAAACTTCAGTCTAATTTTATCGAGGTTTTTCACCCTCATTTAATCACCGCTCGTTGCTATCGCAAATTAACTGCAAGTTAAGAAATTAGCTTAAGGCTTATTTCCTAGAAAAAGTCCGGTAAGTAATGTATCTGAAAGTCCAATTATGTTCGATGTTGCGGTGATTGGTGCGGGTATGGCGGGGCTGAGTTGCGCTCAACGGTTGCGTCAAGCTGGTTATTCTGTGGCGGTTGTTGAGAAATCTCGCGGCGCGGGGGGACGTGTTGCTACCCGCCGCGTACAGGGTACTAGGGCCGATCACGGCGCGCGGTATCTGGAACCGCAGGGGGATGGGGTGCAGGGGTTAATTGAGGCTTTGGTCGATCGCCACATCCTGAAACTCTGGACGGATAGTGTGGGAGAATTCCGACAAGGAGAAATGTTCTCTATTCCTAGTTCTTGCTATGTCGCACCTGCTGGTATGAATGCTGTCGGTAAGTATCTGGCGGAGGGGGTAGAAATTTGGTTTGGCCGCCGCGTACAAGCTATTTCTACTACAGATAACCAAATGTGGCATCTTTCCCTAGAAGTCACTGACAGCAATTTAGAGATACCTCAAGAATTGATTGCTAAGGCTGTGGTTGTGGCAATTCCTGCACCTCAAGCTTTAATGTTTTTGGATGCGGAAATCGGTTTGAAATCGGATTTTCTTGACAAATTGCGTTCTGTGGAGTACCAGCCTTGCATTACGGTTATGGCTGGCTATCCTGCGACAAAACAGCAAGATTTAAGTAATCTAAATCCGCAGTGGAAATCTGTTTCTTTTCCCGATAATCCTGATTTAGCTTGGATTGGTTTGGACAGCAGCAAGCGGCTCGATCCGCAGCAGCCGGTGTTTGTGGTTCACAGCAGCGCACTTTTTGCAGAACGCTATTTAGAAGCTGCTGATTTGGAAACTGTCGGTCAGGAATTGCTCGATCGCACTTCTGAATATTTAATCCCTTGGCTGAAACAGCCGGAATGGTTGCAGGTTCACCGCTGGCGCTATGCTTTTTGTCGAAATCCTTTGCCTGTTTCTTGTTTGGCGGCGGAGGGGACTTTGCCGCTGGTTTGTGCGGGGGATTTGTGCGGGGAAGGTCAAATAGAGGGTGCTTTGCGATCGGGTTTGGCGGCGGCTAATTGGGTGAATTCTCAGTTGCCAAATTTGCCGTTAGATTCCAGCCTAAATTGGTAATATGGCTACAATTAAGGTATCAATACATTCATGTAGCTACTCCTGAATTCCATGAATACAGTTTTCCCAACCTGCCAGAGTAAAAAGCAAACTGTTGATGACAATAATCTTCAGCTTTTAGTTCATGAGTACATCGACAGATGGGGAAATTCTTATGAGATGGAAGATCGGTGGTGGGGTGACAAAACATTAACTTGGGATCAAGCTATTGAAAGAGCTTGGATATCTCGCCTGTGGCATGGAAAGATGCACGGTCATCAATGCCGGGTTGCTAATAAGTTATCTGAGGGTTTAGAGGTTGCATTGGCTGATGAGATGCAACTGGAAGACTTCCAGGATTTCCCTAGTTTATATGATTGGGTTAAGTCTGTTGTTGGACGTGTTAAAGGTTTAGGAGCAACGACAGCCTATGATGTTGCGCGACGTTTGGGTGCGCGGTTGGAACTAAAACCAGTTGTGCTTTATTTACATTCAGGAACCGCCGCTGGAGCCAGAAAGTTTGGTGTTGAGGGAGAAATTGCCCCGCTTAGTGCATTTCCCAAAGAGATTCAAGCTTTAGGGGCTACCCATGCAGAAAACTTCTTGTGTATCTACAAAGACCAAATCCCTGGGTAGGCAATGGTCAGCCCGATCGCCCTTTATCCCAATCGCTGCACCTCTTCCACCGACAGAGAAAGCGCCTGGGCAACTTGTTCGACAGTCAAACCCATTGCCAGTAGTTGGGGGATAGCATCTCGTTGTGTTTGCTCCACGCGATCGGCCCGTTGACGCTCAGCTTCAGCCCGCTGGCGCTCAGCTTCAGCCCGCTGGCGTTCCTGTTCGGTGTGGAGGCGTTCTAGTCGAGCTTGCTCGCTCCCCGTCAGCAACAAATTCCCCTGGTTATCCCACCAGCGCAACCAACGCTGTGTCTGATTTTGATAGCTGCCTTCCCATACGCCTAACTCTACTCCCATGCGCTCGATCGGGTAATGTCCGCGATCGTTGGGTTCCAATCGACAATAACGGGCGTTTACACAGTTGTAGACTTCCAGTTGGCTGGTTTTGATTGTATAGATGGCGTAGTAGGGAATGCGGATAATCTGTTCGTATACCCAAAACTTCCCTGGTTTCTGATTAGTACCTTCTGGCAAACGAGATAAAGGCGTGTTGTCTCGTTCTTCGGAACCATCCCCACTCGCCAATTCGATCGCAATTATTGGCACCATATACTCGCGCCAAATCACGTAAGAGCGGCGAATTTCGCCGTCTAACAAAGGCGGAACGTTGGGGACGTAGAACCAGTCAGGGGCTTCGGCTCCGCGTTCTGGTGGGTCGGTTTCGCGCCAGTAGATGCCACAATCTTGCCCGATCGCATATTGTCCGTCGGGGTGAAGCGTTTGCAGTGTGCTTTCTAGGGAGTCGGTTAGCAGAATACTCTGGGGATGTTCTTGAAAGTTTTTCACAAACGTGCCGTCGGATTCGGGGAGTTGAGTGTGATCTGGGAAGGCGGGGGGCAACCCTGTCGCACTGAGACTTTGGGTCATGGCTGGTACGCGATCGACTGGCGATCGAACTGATGCTCTGTTATAGCCTAGCGATTTTCGATTGATTTGTGTAGTTGAAGAAGGAAGAAGGAAGAGGGAAAAGGGAAGAAGGAAGAAGGAAGAGGGAAGAAGGAAGAAGGAAGAAGGAAGAAGGAAGAAGGAAGAGGGAAGAAGGAAGAGGGAAGAAGGAAGAGGGAAGAAGGAAGAAGGAAGAAGGAAGAAGGAAGAAGGAAGAGGGAAGAAGGAAGAGGGAAGAAGGAAGAAGGAAGAAGGAAGAAGGAAGAGGGAAGAGGGAAGAAGGAAGAGGGAAGAGGGAAAAGGGAAGAAGGAAGAAGGAAGAAGGAAATGGAATTAAAGCAATGGTTTCAGGAGTTAAGAACGTCGCCGGGAATCGGGCGAGGTTGCTACTTCTTCCTTCTTCGTTCGGCTAGAGTTATGAAAAATTCATCTAACGACATACAAAAAAATGGAAAAATGGTGTAATATCCCACTTTCCCAAATAGTTATTTTTGTGCTGTTTCCTGTTGCTGTAAGTCTTGTTCTTGCATCTGCAATAACTCGGGAACTGTTACGAAACTGTACCCTTCATTTCTCAATCGAGCAATAATATCAGGTAAAGCTTTTACTGTTCTCGCTCGATTGCCGCCGCCGTCGTGCATCAGCACAATGCCCCCGGATTTTGCCTGCCTCATCACGTTGTCTATCAAAGATTCCGTAAGGGTTCGCCAATCAAAAGAATCAGCAGACCACATCACAACTGCATAATTTTTCTTTTGAGCGTAAGCTGCCAATCCATTGTTTAAAATGCCTCCTGGCGGGCGGAACATCGATGTTTGGATGCCGGTCAACTCCTCAATTAAGGATGAAGTGCGATCGATCTCGCGAGCGGCACCGTCTTCGTTATACTGCCGGTATTCATGGTTCCAAGTGTGATTGCCGATCGCGTGACCCGCTGCTGCCACCTGTTTGCCAATTTCGGGAGAATTGTGCAGGTATCTTCCTACCCAGAAGAATGTAGCCTTAATATTATTTTCCTTGAGAATATCTAGGATTTGTGTAGTTGTTTTCGGCCAGGGGCCGTCGTCAAATGTCAGGGCGATCGCCTTGTGCTGGGAGTCGAGTTTCGCGTGACTCATGGTTGTACCTTGAAACTGATCCGGTACGGCTGATTGAAATCGGATTGCCTGCACTTGGGCTAGAGCATTTTGGGAAAATTCAACTCGACGGGCGATCGCCTCGGAGAACTTATTAATATTGGACATCGGCTGTTGTTCTTGCGACTGGGATACGGCCAAGACTTGCGCCTGAATCGGTTCCAAGGGCTGATTGGCCCGCAAGTTAATCGGCCATGTCACACCCAGCAAAAAACTTCCTGTTGCTGCCATAAAAGCAAGTATTAAAGTTTTTCGCCGCCTCCACAGCAGTTTCAATTTTGTCACGTCATTCTCTCCTTCACACCTTGTACAGTTAATTTGAGATTTTATGTTGATATCAAGTTAATCCACTTAAGAGGATAATCTTAAATTGGACTGCCCGTAAAAATGCTACTGGAAATAACCGATCGTGGGGAAGTCCGTCAGGATAAAAAAATTTAAGGTTTGTGCGCCCGAAATCCCCTAACCCATGAAAACGCGGGATGGTTGAACTTTTTCCCCAGCCAGGGGGACGGCACTCAAATCGGATTAATGGCACGATATTCTCAGCGACTCAGCCGGCATCGGCCCGCGTCCCTACCTGACACTGCAAGTTGGTTTAACGTGAGATGTTGCACGATTGTCAATAAGCTTTTTAGGAACAGGCATCTTGCCTGTTCCACAAGAAAATCTACTCTTTGTGGAACAGGCCGAAAAGCCTGTTAAGCGAGAATAGTGCAAGATGTGAGTTTAACCTGAGATGTTGCACTATTGTCAATAAGCTTTTTAGGAACAGGCTTTTCGGCCTGTTCCACAAGAAAATTCACTCTTTGTGGAACAGGCCGGAAAGCCTGTTAAGCGAGAATGGTGCAAGATGTGAGTTTAACCGGATTTGAGATGAGGGCGATCGCCCGCCCGCCACTCCTAAAATTAATTTTTAGGGCCGATTCTCTCTTTGTACAAGCCGACAATCCGATCGATAACTTCAGCAACAGTCAGATTGTCTGTTTGAATTTCCACAGCATCGGCCGCTTTACGCAAAGGTGCAACCTCGCGGGTGCTGTCCTTTTCGTCCCGCAGGGCGATGTCTTGTTCCAATTGGGCCAAGCTAATATTAGCCCGATCGGTATCTTTAAGTTCTAACAGCCGCCGGCGCGATCGCTCTAGTACCGAAGCCGTCAAAAAAATCTTAAGTTCCGCATCGGGAAACACGTTAGTGCCGATATCGCGGCCTTCTGCTATAATTCCGCCTTTGGTGCCGCAGCGCCGCTGTTCCTCCACCAGAAACTGCCGCACGGCGGGAAGTGCCGCCATTTCCGAGACGCGGGATGTCACTTCTAAACTGCGAATTGCCTCGGTTACGTCTTCGCCGTTAATCTTCAACATCTTTGATGCGGGATCGAGGTTGTATTCCAAATAACTGGAACTGATTAATTCGGCCATCGCACATTCGTCGGAAATCGGCGTGTCTGTTTTCAATGCTAGCCAAGTCAGCGCCCGATACATCGCGCCGGTATCCAGATAAAACAAGTTCAAAGCTGTTGCTGCAAGGCGAGTGACGGTAGATTTTCCTGCTCCCGCCGGGCCGTCGATCGCCACAATGGGCCGGCGATTCCTGAGAATTATATTGTCAATCAAACGAGTAGAGCCAACTCTGGCGGCCACGGCTAAAAGTCCCGCTGTTTCCACAACCTGCAACGGCGTCAAAGTGTCGGGCTCGACGATTTCGGCGTATTCGAGCTTGACTGCGGGTTCTTCTGCGACTGCTGCGTGGGCGGAAGCGAGTGCGGCGGCTGCGGTGCGATCCCCTGAAGCAAAAGTTTTCGAGGCTTGTTGCAGCGCGCGGTAGAGTACGGAGGCTTGCTGTTTTTGCTCTGCTGTTAAATACTGATTGCGAGAACTCATTGCCAGTCCCGACTCTTCGCGGACGATCGGACAAGCGACAATCTCTACAGGCAAGTTAAAATCCAAGACCAGCTTCCGAATAATTGCTAGCTGCTGGGCGTCTTTTTGACCGAAATAAGCTTTTGTCGGCTGCACCAAACTCAAAAGTTTAGTAACTATTGCCGCGACGCCCTGAAAATGACCGGGCCTTGCTTTACCGCACAAAACCGATGTCATCGCCGGTGGCGGCACTACTTGAGTTAAGGATGAAAGGTGAATCTCTATCTGTTTGTGGGCGGTTTGCTCTGTTTCTGCGCCGACTGCTTGATGGCCGAACATTTCCGTTGCTGAGGGAGCAAATATGGCATCAACGCCAGCTTGTTCGCACAACAGCCGGTCTTGCTCGATATTCCGAGGATAATCTTGAAAATCTTCTGTCGGCCCAAATTGCAGCGGGTTGACAAAAATGCTGACCAGGGCGATCGCATTTTCTTGCCTTGCCCGCTGGATCAAGCTCAGATGCCCTGCGTGCAAAGCTCCCATCGTCGGCACCAAACCGACTGTCAAATGAGGTGCAGCAGACTTTTGTAAATTTAAGTAGCAGCGAAGTGCTGCAATGGTAGTAAACAGGCGCACCGGTAGAATCTCCTGAAGGCATTCGGCAGAATGCAGAGTTTATTTGTTGTCAGAATTTGTTCGACTTGACATCTTGCACCATCTTCAAGAACAGGCTTTCCGGCCTGTTCCACAAAGAATGGTGCAAGATGTCAGTTTTATCTCACATCTTGCACCATTCTCAATTAGTTGTTTAGGAACAGGCAAGATGCCTGTTCCACAAGAAAACTCATTCTTTGTGGAACGGGCATCTTGCCCGTTCTTGACAATGGTGCAAGATGTCAGTTTTATTCTACTTTCTGCTTTCTACACTTCGGATAACTTTTGTATTCTGCCTGAGAGTAGCCTTCAGCGTCCAACAGTTGTTTGCTGCTGCGGTTCGATCACTTCGATTTCCACTCTGGCAACGCCACTGCTGATCATTCCTAGCACGCTGGCGGCGCCGGCGGACAAGTCAATGAGCCGATCGCCCACATAGGGGCCGCGGTCATTAATGCGGACGACTACGGTGCGGCCGTTGTCGAGATTTCTCACCATGACTCTCGTTCCAAAAGGCAAATTTGGGTGGGCTGCGGTCATATCATTTTGGTTGAAACGCTCGCCGCTGGCGCTGAGGTTGCCGTTAAATCCTGGGCCGTACCAGGAAGCCCAGCCGCTGAGGCGCACTTGAACTGGGCCCATAGACAGCACGGAGCGTTCTGGTTGGGGTTTGCCTGCGACTTCTTCCAGGGGTGGGGCGTTGCCTAGGAGGCGGCGGAGGCGATTGGTTGCTTGCAGGGCGTCTCGGCTAAAGTTGCTGGTGGTGTCGGGGAGGATGGTTTCGGCGTTGATGTTTACCAACTCCTCGCCGTTTGCCTGGATAATGTAGCGATCGCCTTTTTCCCACTTCACGGTAATGCTGTTGGGATCGATGTTGTTGCGGGCTAGCTGATTGAGTCTTGCTGCTAAGCTTGATGCCCGCCAAATTGGATCGGGTTCTTGGTTGCTAGAGTTGCTGGCAAGGTTTCCGACTTTGGGATTTTCTCTTGCGCCCGCTACTTTTGACGGACTGCTACCACGGGCTTCGCTGTTGCCAGTTTCTCCCAAAGGCGTGTTTGTTTCCGGACTGGCGTTGAGAAATGTGATGACTGGAATGTTTCGCACGTAGACTGTCGCTGCTTGTCGCCCGCCTAAGTTGTGGGGCTGAATTTTGGCGATCGAGTCTCGGGCAATTTCAGCTCTTGCTTGATACTGATACTGTCCGACTTTTTGCGCTTCGACCCGAGTAGCGTTTAACTGCCGGGACGGTTGGGTGGCAATTACTTGCTTGGAAACCTGAGAGTTTTGGTTGTCGGCACCTGTTGCTTGTGCGTGACAAGAGGATGCCGTTCCTACCACAGGAACTAACAGGACAGCGAGTAGACCACCAACAAATTTTTCCTTCATACGTCCATTTTTGTGAATAGCCATTGCCAACCGAGATTGGAGGATTGGCCATTTGGCGGCGGGCGTCAAGGATTTCTCTCTTGCCCTTCGCCATTCCCCCGTGAGTCAAACCAAAGTATCCGGGTGCGTTTTTGCTTTAATGCTTCCGTCCCAAAAAAATTTGGCGGAAACTTCCCTGACACTTGACAACTCGTACTCGATCCGCAATTTGTGTTTTGTTCACGAACTGCAACAGACTACCACAAACTTTTGCGGTTGGGGATCGCTGCGATCGCGATTTTCACCAAATCTTCATAAAATCTTCTCAAAACCCTCTATCATAAAACCCTTTAGTTCCAGTGCTTACAGCCGTTTCAGTCTTTACGGAAAAATTTACAAAAATTTACAAAAATTTAGTGTATTTTGTGGGCTGCCGAATGGCTAGTCTTAAAAAAGCTGTTTGTCAACTGTTATGGGAATAAACTAAAAATTAGAAGAAATCGATTTGGCGGACTTATGGATTATCGAGAAGCAGGTGTGGATGTTGAGGCGGGCAGAGCTTTTGTCTCGCGCATCGGGAGTATGGTCAAGAGCACGCACCGATCGGGAGTTTTGGGCGGATTCGGCGGGTTTAGCGGGTTTTTCAGCGTCCCGGAGGGTTTAAAAGAACCGATTATGGTTTCCGGTACTGACGGCGTTGGGACTAAGTTGAAATTGGCCCACAATCTCGATCGGCACGACACGGTAGGTATCGACTTGGTGGCGATGTGCGTCAACGACGTGCTGACATCCGGGGCCGAACCCCTCTTTTTTCTCGATTATTTAGCGACGGGAAAGTTAAATCCCGAACAATTAGCTGCGGTGGTGGCCGGCATTGCTGACGGTTGCAAGCAAGCGGGCTGTGCTTTGCTCGGAGGGGAAACGGCAGAAATGCCCGGTTTTTACCAAGCGGGTGAGTACGATTTGGCGGGGTTTTGTGTGGGAATTGTCGAAAAGAGCAAATTGTTGGACGGTTCGCGGGTGCAGGTGGGAGATGTGGCCGTGGGCCTGGCAAGTTCGGGCGTGCACAGCAACGGTTTTAGTTTGGTGAGAAAAATTGCGGGCGATTCCCTACGGGATAGCTTCGCTTCACGGGGTTTTGACTGGCATTCCCAACCCGAAAAGTTAGGTGGCAAAACTTTAGGAGAAGTGTTGCTAACTCCGACTAAAATTTATGTGAAACCAGTCCTCGAAGCAATTAAGAGCGGTCTAGAAATTCACGGCATGGCTCACATTACGGGCGGCGGTTTGCCGGAAAATTTGCCCCGCTGTTTGGGAGCAAATCAATCTGTGAAAATTGACAGCAATAGCTGGCCAAATTTGCCAATTTTCCAGTGGATTGCTGAAGCGGGCCAAGTTGCCACAGCAGATATGTTCAACACTTTTAATATGGGGATTGGCTTTGTGCTCTTGCTCGATTCCAGGGAAGTAGAACAGGCTGTTAAATGGTTTGAATCTCAGGAAATTGGTGCTTGGGCGATCGGGGAAGTGATTGAGGGGAAGGGAGAATTGATCATGGATAATGGTTAATTGGTAATTAGTAGGAAGCAATCGCAGGGGCTGAAGATTACTTCGCTTTGTTTTAAGCTGTTACGCATTTAAATTGGAAAATCGGGACAGGCTAGAAGCCCGTCCCACAAGAGTTTTATTAATTTTTGACACACAGTTTAAATGTAGAACAGCTTAGGCGTTAATAGACAATCTCAATCTGCATTTATCTGCGGTTAAGTTTATACTTTTGAAAGTAACCGCAGACGACGCACAGGAGATAGAGGAAGAAAGAGAAAAAGGAATTCACAACAGATGACTCGTTGCTACAATTTTAAATGAAATTGAAATAAGCTATTGTGCCTTTAAATACGGTAGAAATTCAAATTATTTCCGTGAATTAGTGTAAAATTTTTCGCGGAACGTTTAAATTAATTGGAGAGCTATACAATTTATTACATCGACTCTGAAATGAAGGATGGTTAATTGTTGAAGTGAGAAAATATCAAAAACCAAGGTAATGTTTGTATCACAGTTTAAATAAAAAACAGCTTATTAGGCTTGTACGTGACTCAAAATTTCCAAAAACTCCTGCACAACTAGATCCGGTTGTTCGCTGCATCGGGTAGTATCGTAATGTTTGACAAGACAGATGCCAGAATCTCTGAAAAGCCTATCGCACATTTCATCTTCTGTGGCGTCTTGATCCGATGATTCACGGTCAATTTTCAGCATCCCTAACTTGTTTTGGTGAATTATCAGAAAGTCAGCTTCTAGATTCTGTCTACCTTCCGGTGTTGCGAGTCGGAGTTGGGAGTTGGGGATGAAGAGAGTGGAAGTGCGATCGAGCGTTTCGGCAATTTTCACTTGTGCGTCGGAGTGAAAGCAAAAACCGTTCCAGTCAATTGTGTTTTCCGAGTAGGGCTGAATTTCCTGGTTTTGTTCATCTTCGCTCGCTCTATTTTCCTGATTTGATTCAGTGCTCGCATCGGGTATTATTGGTTTGTGTGAGTCCGTTTGGTACAAATCCGCTTTCACTAAGTTTGCAAATAGTCCGGCTCCACTTAGGTTAGCTCCACTGAGATTTGCACCGCTGAGGTTAACTTCGATCGTCAGATTTCGCTGTAGATTCACTTGACTCCGCCGTAAATATCGCTTTAAGACTGATTTGAGATTATCTTTTTTAACTTTTTCTTCGAGTGCTGTTGAAAGTAGTTTCCATAGTTTAGCACCAGCATCTTTGATATAATCATATTCATATTCAGTGCTGGCTGCAATTTCTTTATAAGACTGTCCTTCCCAGGATTGACGAAACACTATCTCTTGAATTTTGTTTAGGCGATCGTAGTTGAGGGCTGTTTCTGCGATCTCTATGGCTTCGTCAACAGTCATGTGTCAAAGTCTCCTGACAGATATAATTTATCCCTAATACCAGATTCTAGCATAACAGTGCAACCACTTGGTCTCTAGACTTTGTTATTACTTTTCTACTACTTTTCTACTACTTTTATATTACTTCTTTGCTTCTTAAGACAGATGTAGATTTGATAATATGGAATGTAATCAACAGAAATAGTATTGCTTGAGTCTCATAAAGACCCCAGCATAGGTAAAATTTTGTCGCTCATTAATTGAGGAACAGGAAGCTTCATGTTCAGTAAAAATTTGCTAACATTCAGTTTAATTACCTTATCTTACATTGGTAGTGTAGGAGTATTGTCTACTTTAACTACGGGGTGTGACTTAATTAAACAAGATAAGTCACTTTCTACAAAAAAAGCCGAAAAAATAGTTAATAAATGGAAAGCTTCCAGAAGTGGAACAATTGAGATAGCAGGAGTTCGGGAAAATCCAGATAATACTGCTGTAGCTACATTACAGGTATCAAATTTAATTGTCAAAACAAACATGCTTGGTAAAATAAGTGAGCAAAACTTTTCGGGGCCGGGGGAAGCGACATTCTCGCGCTATACCGATGGAAGTTGGGCGTTAACAGGATTGGTTTTTGGCAATAATTTATTTGATAGCTTCTTCGTTAAGGATCTGAATATAAAAGATGATTAGGTGGAAATAGGCAAAAAATAACGCTACTAGCTTGATGTCGTTCTCACCAACATCAGGCTAGTTATTAGAAAGCAATGTGACTGAAAAACAATTCTTAGTAGAAGAGGAAATTATTAATGTCATCTGGTGGTAGCGGTGGTAGTGGTGGCGGTGGGCTAAATTGGAAAGAGGTTGTCGCTATTCTAGGGGTAATTACTGGTATTTTAGTATTTATTTTTGGAGATAAATTTCTGTGTAATTTGAAAGGCGTAAACGTTGGCTTTTTGAGATGTGATAATCCATCAGAGCGTAAAGCTGCGACTGAAACCCCAGCGTTACCCCCCAAATTTCCCCCTTCATCTGAGCCTGTTAAACAAGATCCTATTCCTTTTTCATCACCGACATCCACTCCTTCTCCAGCGCCGGAGACTCCAGCGCCAGTTTCGCCATCGCCATCTCCAGTAAAACTATCTGCTGACGAAAAGCCTTGCACAGCAGAGCAAAATGGCAGTACCGTAAACCTTGGTTCTTTGGAGCGTTCTTGTTCCTTCGCTGGTAATGTTAGCTCTAATAATTTAGAGAATCGTTACCGTTTTAAGATAGATAACCCCAGTAATATCAGCCTATTTTTAGATGACGTGAATAGCGAAGTAGAAATGTTTCTCTATTCAGATAGAGATGGTACTGGATCAATTCAATATCAACTTGAAAATACATCTGCTATTAAGTCAAGAACAGGAGTAATTGAACAAGAATTGGGTGTGGGAAGCTACATTCTTGTTGTAAAATTGAAAGCTAGAGATACTCCATATTCACTGCAAATAATTAACAATACAACTCAAATAGAAAATGTTGGTTACTTAGAGGACAAAACCCTTACTAAAAACGGGAGTTTTAATTTAAAACACCGACAGAAATTTTACAGTTTTCAACTGGCCAATCCTTCTAGCATTAGTCTGTCTTTAGGTGGCGTTAATAGCGAAGTAGAAATGGTTTTGTACTCAGATAGAAAGGGAACAGGAGTAATTCAATATCAACTTGAAAATACATCTGCTTTTAACTCAAAGCCAGGAATAATTAAAACCACTTTAAGAGTAGGTAATTACATTGTTCTTGTACGGTCAAAACTTAGAGACACCGATTACACTCTTACTATGTCTGCTCCTTAGTTAATTCTTGAATTTCTCTTGACTCGGCAGTTTATGCTCTAGCTACCACAAAGTAATTACTATGACTAATCCTAAAAAACAATCCAATCTCATATCTTGGAAATGGACATTAATTGGTGCTGGATCAACAGTATTATTAGCGATAGATGGATTGGGATTCTCGAATTTAATCAATCCTAAAATTTTTTCAACTTCTGTAGCTACTGCTATTCCTCAAAACTCTGTTGCTAAAAAACTGATAGGTCAATGGCAAGGGCAAATTTCCGGCCAGTCTTTAACATTGATTTTTACCCCTGAAGGGAAGTTGTTTATATTGAATTCACCTACTTCAGCTTTAGAAATGGAGTACAAGATTAATGTAAATCCTCAACCGAAACATCTGGATATATTAGTAGGAGGTCAAATTACTTCAAGGACAATTTTTGATTTCACGACAGATGGTCAATTGCGCTTACAATTAGGTAATACTATAGATAACCAACCCAGACCCTATTCTTTTAGTGACAATGCCAGCCTGTTGAAAAAAATCTCGGCTCGAACGACATTGCCTGCAAATGTTACAGTCATGAATGTTCAAGCTCAAGTAAACAAGGCTAAACAGTCAGAAGCGAAACAATATATTTCTTCAATGAACAAAGGACAACAAGCTTTTTATGCTGAGAATTCCAGGTTCGCAGCTAGGATAGAAAAATTACCTGTAATAGGTATCAAGTCAGAAACAGAAAATTATTCATATAGTATTGTTTTAAGTAATGATAATCGTTGGGTTCAAGCAATTGCTTTAGCCAAGACAGAGGGATTAAATAACTATACAGGTATAGTAGTTTCAGGTAAGACAGCTAGTGGTCAATCTACTACCGAACACATACTTTGTGAAAGTAATCAACCTTCAATAAAGCTTCCAGAAAAACCAACAGCTACCAACCTTTCAAATATAAAATGTCCTCCTGGTTATTCAGAAGTGTCGCGGTGAAACTTTCCTCAAAATTATCAGATTTCATCTGTTCTCCCAGTCTCGCGTTGCGCGGAGGAGAGTTTGTGTAGACGCGATTTTCAATCGCCCCGAAATTGGTGGTTTTAATATCACCCTCACTCCTCAGACTCAGACTCAAAATCCACGCGATCGTAAATATCTCCCAACCGCATCTCAAACTCCACACAACTCAATCTCAACACCGCATCAGCACCATCATACTCAGACAAAACCCACTTATTATCATCCGTCTTAACAAACTGTTCAACGTGCATCTCGTATTGATCTATCAAAACATACTCTCGAAAAGTAGGAATCGTGCGAAAAAGTTTAAACTTGCCACCTCTGTCATAATCCGCCGTCGATTCCGATAAAACCTCAGCCACCATCACCGCATTAGTAATCGTATCTTTCCTACCCTCAGCAAACTCCAACTTCCCCGCAACCAACATCACATCAGGATAAGTATAAACCCGCTTCGACGGTATCCACAAACGCAAATCGTTTATAAATACTCGGTACGGTTGTCCTTTGGTAGCAAAATTTAATGTCCCATAAAAATTGCCAGCTATTTGATTGTGATTCGGTGTTCCGCCTGTCATAGGAATTATCTTGCCATCCTGATATTCACTTCTAAATTTTGCCCCCTCTTCCAGGATTAAATACTCTTCAGGAGAGTAATAAATCTGTACTTTTTCCTCAACTTTGTCTTCAACTACTTCTTCGCGAATTTCTGTTGATGTTGTCATAGTACATCCTCGAACGATCGTACTTACAATGATATAGCATATGACCTATGTATGTAGTACCTATAATCTGATGGCAAGTAAGGTGCGTCGCCATCTATAATCTGCAAGTTATATCGAAAATCTCGCAGCGACGCACCCTACGAATTAACTACTCCGACCAAAGAAACCGGGTTTTTTTTGAATCTGCGTCCTACAACGAAGCATTTCGTAAAAAACCCGGTTTCTGAGCCACCATGCGTAAGTTTAATCGAAACTACAGCTCACAAATCCTCATCTTGTGTTTCAATTACCTCTCCTTCAAACTCAAAACCACGCTCCATACCATCAAAATATTTGTCAAAATTAGGCTTAATCCACAGCGCTGCTTCCCCGTGTCCCAACTCCACAGCTTTATCAATTACTTCCTTCCAATCTCTCAAAGAAAATCCCGTCGCTTCCATCGCCTGCAAACAATCCCAAACAAACTTTGGCACCGATACCGGCGACACGGAATATCTCAACAATTCCTGTGCACCTTCTGGCAAAATAATCACATTATTTTCCATAAATATCATACCTATATCTTCTTCTCTTTCCCCTTGCCAATTCACTTCGCCTCTCAAAACATAACCCCAAGGTTCAAGAAAATTGTTGATAATGTACTGCAACCATTCGACATAATCATAAAACTTTTCTACGCCGCTCCATTTAATCCCACCGCCGTCAGCAGTCGGCATCCACTGACACCACAATCCGGGCTGAGTCTTAGGCGGGCGGTTGTAATTAACAACAGAAACTTCGGAATCTTCATCCCATTTTTCATTCACAAAATAGCAGCCTTCTTCGCCCAAAGGCAAACCAACTGCTTCTCTCGCTGGATCGGGAATACTTTGCAAAATCGCCGGATTTCGCTTCATTCGTCTAGTTCGAGAAAACTCCAATAAGTAAATAGCTTCGCTGTCTAATAACCGTTTGTTTAAATGAAATATTCCGTCAAATGTTGTAGTGTATCCCATGATTTCGACCTCTTTATAAATGTATGGTGTCGAAGTCCAACTCAGAAGAAAGTTTATTGTTTGTGGAACGGGCTTCTAGCCCGTTGCTGACATTGGTGCAAAATGTGATTTTCATATATTTCACTATTCTTGTGGAACGGGCAAGATGCCCGTTCCACAAGAATATAGAGTTTTTGGGGAACGCCTTCCAACCCTACTTAGTCTTGTCCAAACTCCGCGACTCTAACCAAATAGGAATTGCAATCCAAGCAACTGCTAACAGCAAAGCAAATACCGCAAATTGAGCAGCCCAAGCTACTAATTTCTCTAAAGACACAACTTGTCCCAAGAAGTAGGATAAACTCACCATTACAGATGCCCAGCTTGCAGCACCCAGAACATTGAACAGCGAAAATTTCCAAAAAGGCATTTCTGCAATACCCGCTAGGGGGCTAGCAAAAATTCGCAGCAGTGCGATGAAACGACCCAAAAATACGGCTTTAGCTGCATTTTTGCTAAACTGTTCTTTTAAGTCAAACAGTTGTTCTTCTCGAAAGCGGAAAAATTGTCCCAGCTTCAGCAGCAGTGGCCAGCCGCCGTACCTGCCGATCGCATAACCAAAATTTCCCCCCAATGTAGCACCCGCGATCGCACTGCCGAGCACAAACCAGTAATTCAGTTCCCCGCTGCCAGCTAAAAACCCGCCAGCAATCGTAATAGTCTCGCCTGGAAGAGGAACTCCCAGATTTTCCAGCAAAATTCCCAGAAATACTGCCCAGTAGCCGTAATCGCGCGCAAACTGCTGAATAGTCTCTAACGATAAAAACTCAAAAGACATTCGATACTGCCTTCGTAAACTTTTGCAAAGCTCAATACATTTATATATTGGCTCGATTCAGCCAATAGTGCAATCTTTCGCTGTGATGAAAAACACACTGTTGTCGCGATCGCTGGGCTAACTAAAAATTAGCCTTTCAGGCATACTAGAGGAATAGAGAATTGTTGCGGTTGCGTTCCGCGCGATCGCTAGCCAGTTTCCTACTAAATTTATCACAACGGCTCTCCCCACCGATTCCCACAAGGGCGATGGCCAATCCTAAAACATACGCTGAAATCCCCTGAGTCTCTCAAGAGAGTCAGCAACTAAACTAACTTATTCATACTTTACGATCGTAGGATAACTGCTATGGAATTTCCCAACTTCAACCAACCCATCGTCCTTCAACCTCACAACTGCCTCGACTCCCAAGCCGGCAGCCTCCTCCAGCAACAGCTAGCCGAGATTGTGCCCGATCGCCACAAACTCTGGGTAATAGACATGGCCGCCGTAGATTTCATCGACAGTTCCGGGCTGTGTGCCTTAGTCGGCGGACTCAACGCCGCCCGCCACCGGGGATGCCGCCTCGTCATCTGCAACCTCTCAGCAACAGTCAGGCTAATATTTGAACTTACTCAACTCGACCAACTCTTTGAAATCTTCGACAGTTTCGAGCAAGTTATCTCCACTGAAACTCCGGCTTTAGTGGCTTGATTAAAATTAGCTGCCCAGTTCAAAACTCAAGTTTCCAAGAGACTTCCAGCAACCGCAGAGTTAATTTGAATATCATAAATAGGTTTATTTGTCAAGCAATACCAATGACAAACAAATAAATCGGGCACTTGAACGCCGACAGAAGCGATCGCAGGTGCAGCCGGAAAAGGCCAAAGTCGATCGAAACAAATCCTTTCCCCTACAAACCCGAACTGCATCAAATAAGTCGCCGGGGGCGCATTTAAAAGATTCAGCAAGCGGTAAGCCAACTCATACAACTGCTGTCGCCAAACATCCGACAAATGCACCGGTTGAGAGTAACTCAACTCGCCCGACTGCTTGTCAGGTTCCCCACCAATCACCTCAGCATACAGTGGGCCCTTTGCCGTCAACACCACAGGCAGCCAAAAATTGCCACCGCCGACGGGAAAAAGCAACTCTTGGGACACTCGATCGCGCGCCGCCGAAACATTGCTACAAAATCGAAACACATCTTGAGCAGGAAAAACCAGATTTTCTGGCACATCCAGGGTCAAAGGACAAAAGATCGCCCCACCCGGAGCGATCGCGCCCGAATTGAGTTCCGAAACCCCACAGATATCGATTTCAGTTAAAGGATGAGATTGAGCGATCGCCGCCTTGAGACTTGCGGCCGGATCTTTCTCACCACCCGCCACAATCAAAACCTTAGACATTGCCAAAGCTCGGCATTTGAATGCCCCGATCGTCCGTTTCATCGACGCTCGGTAGATCCAGGCCCTTAGCCTTGCGGCTCCGCACAGCGAGACGGTAAGTTACGCTTTGCAACTCAGTGTGCAACTGGCGGTTTTCCTTTTGCAATTGCTCCAACTTTTCCTTAATCGGATCGAGCCGCTCGGCAAACTTCTGGCGGTAAACCCCTGGCAATTCCTGAACTACCTGTTCTAGCATCCGAGAGCGATCCGTCAATTCCTGCACTGACTGCCGCAGTTGGTAAACCTCAGCATCTCGCTCAGCGATTTGTTCCTGATAAAAACCCACCTGTTCTTCAACAGCTTGGAGTTGTTCCCGCATTGCCTGCATTTGAGCTTGGTGGCGATCGGAAACTTCCGGTGCCGGCACAAAATTAGAATTGCCCTTCACCAGCCTGAAAAGTTCTTGAGACAACTGCTGCACCAATTGGTCGCGCATTTGCAGCTCTTCGGTGAGACGAGATACCTCTGATTGCAATTCTTTTGAGCTTACAAGTTTAGTTTGATTCACGATGAGTCTCAGCTTTTGTTATATAATCTGTTTCTCTTTAAAAATATCTTTCCCTTACCGCAGAGGCAAGAGGCACTTCAAAACTTTTGAACCCCTTCAGCTAAATTGAGCCAGCGGCCCGATGTCAAGGGTAAAGCTCAGTCTAACTCAAATCAGGCATCCACGTCATCACCTTAGTTTTTTGCCAGAGAAACAGGTAAAATCCTAGGTTTTTTGTAAATAAACCAGGTTTTTTAGCTTTTTCTGAGAATAGTGCCAGAGATCAGGTTTAACCAATTACAGCCGAAAGCACTTCGCCAGCTTCGTCCACGGTGCTGCCAAAACAGATAATGCCGTCCTCGTGACCGGCCATCGCCAGAATTTTGCGCTCGGCCAACTTCTCCTCCTCAAAAAGTCTAAACATTTCTAAGGCCATCTGGGGAGTGCCGTAAGGTATTTCTTTTCTAGTAGTAGGAATCTTAAACAGCAGTTGCCGCCATAGTGTAGGATTGTGGACGTGAATTATCCCGCCCACATCCTGTCTCTGAAGGTACAGGGCCCCGTGAGTCAGGGACTCCGACGAAGCTTGTACGGGGCCCCGGCAGCCGAGGAAATTTTTTTCTAAGTTAAATTCGGTAACAGTACAGTAGAATTCTGGTCCCAGAGTTTTCAAGTGTGCAGTCTGGGTTCCCGAAATCACGAATTGGCCTGAATTGCCGAGTCTGACGCTGACGTTGCCAAACCCTATGCCATTTTCGTAGACGCCAATTAATCCCCAAGCGTGGAGCCGATCGCGCCAGTCCATCAAATCTGCTATGTTCCGGGCAGCTACAGGGTCTGCTTCTTCCCAGTCACAGCGGTACTTAACGACTCCTTCATCCATTTTTTTGTTTGATCAGACACGACTCTGACACGACAGACATGGCCCAAGCTGAGACTTAATCGAAGTTGTCAAGAAGTTGTCAAACAGCTTTTTTTGCCTGCTGCCTTATGTCTCGGTGCATAAGTGCCTTAACTAATCTACATTCCAGTGTCGCCGTAATTAGCGACCGACATTAGCAAAAAGTAAGCTAGGAAAGAAGAACCAATTATTTCCAAAATCATGATTTAGCCTCTCGGTTATTACAAAAGTTCAATAAATGAAAATGTACCCTTTCAGTCGGGGAGTTTGATTCTAGGCTTTTGCCCGATCGAGTTTCTGATGTGAAACTACATAACACCCCTGAATCCCTTATTGTTCTATACTACAGCATTTCTACTGAGTTCAGTTCTACCTTAAGAAATATTTAAGGATAAAGTACCCTTAATCCGGTAAGTCCGGTAAAAAGCAACCGTAGATTTACTTATTTTTTATAATTGTACATATATTTAAGAAAAAAGCAAGCGGAACACAAAAAAAATATTTTTTAGCCAGTCTGGGACGAACTGGCACAATCTTCGGGTGCTCTAGGTTAGTCAACACCTCTGTCGATCGAGCAATTTTTAGCTCCGGGGCATCCTACAACCTAAGAAACCGGGTTGAGCGTGATCTGATGTCGGGTAAAATCACCGCAACGCCAGCTCGCGTCGGCGGGTTCACCAAAATCTGTAGTATTAGTATAAGTTATAGCTCCCCTAAACCCGCGCCTACCTAGAGGGGGATAGTCGATCGACCGAACCTGATATAAGTCCTATTAACTGAGATGTTGCACCATTCTCCATTAGTCTTTTATGAACAGGCTTTTCGGCCTGTTCCACAACATATAAATTTTCTTGTGGAACAGGCCGAAAAGCCTGTTGCTGACAATGGTGCAAGATATCAGATTAAGAAAAAAACAAGCCGATCGAGCAGTGACGGCCCGATCGGCTAAATTTTTCTGTGAAGCGCGATCGCCCCAGCCCTTTAAATGTGGAAGTGATACAAGATGCTGCCGTCGTCTTTAATTTCGCAATTGGCATTAAAGACTTCAGCTTGTTGGTTCAAAAAACGCTGAGCCACATCCGGCGACAGCCGCGTTTCCATCGCAAACCGCACCAGAGTGATTTCGCCCCGACCTTCTTTGATCAGTCGGTACAAAGCACTTTGGAGCCTTTCGCTCTCTTCTCGCTGAAAAGCTGCTTTGTACCTCCAATCCGCCACCGAAGGAATCAAACCGCGGCTGACCAAAATCGCCAACAGCAAGCCAATTCCCAAAATCAGAGGCACTGTCGGATCGCTCGTGGGCGTCGCCACAATTTGTGGCACTGTAGCGGCGGCCAAACTGCTAACCATTTCTTTTTCCGAAGCTTGCGTATCCGCCATTGCAAGCTGAGTTTTGTTGTAAAAGTCTTGCTGAAGCTTCATTTGCTGCAACAGACGAGCGCGCTCTCTTTCGTATTGGTCAAGTTTTTGCTGAGCTTGTTTCAGGTCTTGAGTGACTTGTGCCAAGCGTTGGTTGAGCGACTGATTGACTGATTGCCACCGATATCTGTTAATCAGGCGGCTTTTTTCAACCATGCCCTTCATCAACATATCCGCCGTTTGGATTGCTTGCTGCTGATCGAGCGAGCGATACCCAACCAAAATTTCTAGGGGTTGTTCCGGCTTAGAAATTTTGACACTAGCATTTTGTCGAACTTGCTGGGGCGACAGCTTAACTGCATCTGCCACTGCTTTGACAACATTATCTGCTAGGAGAACCTCCGGGGTGAGTTGCTCTCCCTGCTTGAGAATTGTCGTGCCCGTGGTCGAAAATTTGACTGGCGGATTATTAGAAGTGAGAGTGCCTTGAGCCATGAATCCGGGGGGCGGGGCGAGGCGGTAGGCCAGGGCGCCTGAAATACCCATAATTACAGCAAAACTGCCTAGGGCAATCCATCTGTATTGATTTGCTGAAGATCTAAAACGTAAATTTCCCATTTTGATAGTCAAGTCATAACATTCGCTTGCCGCAGCTACTGCCAAACGCCAGAGCGATCGTTTCTTTCTGGTTAGTCCAATTGACTGCTGAAAATTTTCTCAGTTTGTACCTAAAAGCTATTAGCTTTTGAGAGTTGTCAATATTCATGAGCCCAAAAAACCGATCGCGCTTTTATTTGATCCGAGCTATAACTTCAGTTTTTGTCCTTAATAATTAATCTGTAACAAGGCTTCTGGAAGTCTACTGGCCTCAGACTAGCACTCAGGCGTGCGAGAGCCTCGCCTCCCCGTGTTTGTTGACATTCAAAACTGTCTCCTTTTCACCCTTGGCAATCCTCCAATTATCTTACGTCTTGGCGTCTTGCGGACGCGGTTGAAGAATAAAAAAAACCTTAAATACTGTGCCTAAAAACTTAACAAGCAAGAATTATACCATGCAGTTAAGAGTTTGCTGCATATTAAAAAAAATTGTGGATCGGGCCGCGAGACCAGATCCACATATTCACATAACAATTATGGTTCGATCGGTTGATGGTTCGATCGAGCTCACAAGGGCGAATGTTCAGAAGCCGATCGGCAAAATAAGACCCTCGCGGGCCATGACAGCCTTCGGAAAAGCGATTTGCACGTCTTCGGCGATGCGATCGAGAAAATCGTCAGTGTGAGCCGGATCATGGTGAAAAATCACCACTCGTTTCACCCGCGCCTCCTTAGCCATTCTCACCGCTTCCTGCCAAGTCGAGTGTCCCCAACCCACCTTCGGAGACTTGGGGTTGTGATATTCCTCGTCTGTGTACATCGCATCATAAATCAGCACATCAGCGTCGAGGGCTAAATTGTAGACATTCTCATCTAGCCGATCGGGAAAATGTTCAGTATCCGAACAATAAACCACAGATCGTCCCTGCCAAGTCACCCGATATCCCATAGCAGTATTGGGGTGATTCAGAGAACCCGTCCTAATCTCAATATCGTCCAGCATCATCGTCTGGTTGTGATTGAGTTCGTAGAAATTCAAATCTGCCTGCAAACCCATCAGCGGTATCGGCGAATTCGAGTGGAGCACCCGTTCTACGAAGTGCCTTTTCATGCAATCTCCATCCGGCGGAGTGGCCCCGTAAATATCAAAGCTATTGCCGCGGATGAAAGCTGGGGCGAACAGCGGGAACCCTTGAATGTGATCCCAGTGATAGTGAGTAAAAAACATATAAGCTTGCACGGGCATTTCTTGCACCAACTGGTCTCCCAGCATCCGCAAGCCTGTTCCGCCGTCAAAAATCAAGCGTTTGCCAGCGACTCGCATTTCCAAGCAAGAAGTATTGCCGCCGTAGCGAACAGTTTCTTGTCCGGGTGTCGGAACACTGCCCCGCACGCCCCAGAACTGTACTACAAAATCATCTATACCTTTTATTGATTCGGATGGTTGAGGGCAATCAACGGGAGTTGCCGCTACTGAGGACAAGCTGATTTCCATTTTAAAATTCAGGCTTTAAGGTTCCACATTGTCCGTGATGGCGCAGCAGATGGTCGCACAACACTAAAGCTACCATCGCTTCCACCATTGGCACAGCTCTTGGCAAAACGCAAGGGTCGTGCCGTCCCTTGGCAGCCAGCAGCGTTTCTTCGCCTTCTCGGGTAACGGTGCGCTGCTGCTGGCGAATTGTTGCAGTTGGCTTGAATGCCGCCCGCAAAATGATATTTTCGCCGTTAGCAATCCCACCCTGAATTCCGCCAGAGCGATTCGTCACTGTACGAATTACACCCTTATCATCAGTATAGTATTCATCATTATGTTCGCTGCCCTTGAGCAGAGTCCCGGCAAACCCGGAACCAATTTCAAAGCCTTTGCTGGCGGGCAAGGACATGATGGCTTTGGCCAAGTCGGCTTCGAGTTTGTCGAATACGGGCATTCCCAGCCCTTTGGGTACGTTGCGGGCGACGCATTCGACTACACCGCCGATCGAATCTCCGCTGTCGCGAACTTTTTCGATCAGTTCAATCATTCTTTCGGCACATTCGGCATCTGGACAGCGGACGATGTTGCTTTCTACTTGTTCTAAGGTAACAGTGTCCGGGTCGGCGACACATTCTAAGTCTTTGATGCGTTTGACGTAGCCGACTATTTCGACTCCTGCTGCTTGTTTGAGAATTTTTTTTGCGATCGCCCCTGCTGCTACTCTACCTATTGTTTCCCTCGCCGAACTGCGACCTCCGCCTTGCCAGTTACGAATTCCGTACTTAGCATCGTAGGTAGCATCAGCGTGAGAAGGGCGGTAAGTTGTCGCCATTTCGCCGTAATCTTGGGGGCGAGTGTCTTGATTGCGGACTAAAATTGCGATCGGCGTTCCCAAAGTTTTGCCTTCAAACACCCCTGACAGAATTTCGCAGGTATCTGCTTCTTTGCGAGGTGTGGTAATTTTGCTTTGGCCGGGGCGGCGGCGATCGAGTTCGGCTTGAATTTCCGATGCGTCGATCGACACCAGGGGCGGGCAACCGTCAATTACTACTCCCACACCGCCGCCGTGAGATTCCCCAAATGTCGATATCCGAAATAAATGCCCAAATGTGTTCCCCATGATGCTTTAGCCTGACACCTAATAATTTTTAGCTTAAATGGAATAGAGATTTACTGTATTTATGAAAAATATACCATTGACGAGTAGGCGACAGGCGATCGCCCCACAGCATCACTCCCTTCCCACCCCTAGAAGAATATCTACCAGGGAGAGAGGGAGAGACAGAGAAGAGGAGATATCTGGAAACACACTTAAATTCATCCGTGTATCCGTGTCCGAATCCGTGTTGTGCTTTCCTTCTTCTTTAGTCTTCGTGTTCTTCAAAAGGATCTCTCAATTCCTTAGCGGGAGGGCCGAAAGCCGTGTAGATGGAGAAACCGGTGATTGCCACCAGACACACGCCCAGTGAAATGCCAAGAACTGCTGCAGGTTCCATATTTTTGATCGATTATGAGTGCTCCACTCTATAATATTACAAAAAATAACAATCCGTCTGAAAGTCTCGTGATTTTAGGCGCTGTACGGTATGGCAGCCAACCCCCACTCCCCCTTCTCCCAGTCCCCCATGCCGCATTTCTGAGAAATTGCGATCGCAATTAGCGGTGAAAATATGTCAAACTTCTCTGTAGAGATTCATTGCAGGTGACTTATGGCACAACGAACTTGGTTAGGAGATATACTCAAACCCCTTAACTCAGAGTACGGCAAGGTGGCTCCTGGTTGGGGCACCACGCTGTTGATGAGCGTTTTCATTGGACTGTTTTTCGTGTTCTTGTTGATTATTTTGCAAATCTACAACTCTTCTCTGATTCTGGAGAGTGTGGATATGGATTGGTCGAGTCTCGGCCGCTAAAAATTGATCGCAAAACAGTAAGGCTAAAAGTAAAAGCTGAGGGTTGAGGAGAAAGGGTAAAAGCTAAGTTTTCCCGTTTTTCCTTACCCTTTCCGATTACTTTTGCCATAAATAAACAAGAAGTAACTAAACAAATTGCAGGAGAAAAACCATGAATATTTTTGGCATTGGTTTGCCCGAAATGGCCGTTATTTTTACGATCGCCCTATTGGTATTTGGCCCGAAAAAATTACCTGAAATCGGCCGGAGTATGGGGAAAGCAATTCGAGGCTTTCAAGATGCTTCGCGGGATTTTGAGTCGGAGTTCACGCGGGAAGCCAAGCAGTTAGAAGAAGCAGTAGCAACTAGCAGCAAACCGGCAACTGAAAAACTCGCGGCGGCTACTCCCAAGGAAGATAGCACAGACAGTTAATTGACATCCACCCCGACCGTCGCGGACGGGGATTCCCAAACCTCACGATTTGAATTTCTGCTTCTTCGCAACTGCCTCCACCCTAAAAGAGATTTGGTCTTATGTTCGCTCCACAGACTAACCCCGCAAGCCCTGCGGTTTTTACGTATCGAATACCAAACGGAATTCTTCGTAGTTTTGATTCTAGGGATGTTTACCATTGCCCTATCCTCTTTTCCCGGTCTACCGATTTTGCTTCGCCGCCAGCGCAAGGCTGAACTTCGCTCGTATAGGCTGTTTGATCCATCGTCTCGGGTGGGTCGTTGACCAATTATATTGTAATATAAAGCCGTCCTAAAAGGACGAGGTTTCTACCCCATTTTCTGATGAACAACACCCAGAAGTCGGAAACACCAGCGGAGTTAGTGATTCCCCAGCTAATTGTTGGGTTGGGAAATCCCGAACCTAAATACGATCGCACCCGACACAACATCGGCTTTAATGCTGTGGATGCCTTGGCTAAATCTTGGCAGATTTCCCTGTCGGAAAATCGCAAATTTCAAGGCATATTTGGCGAGGGAAACCGGCCGCGGGGACAGAAAATCCGCTTGCTGAAACCGCTTACTTACATGAATCTTTCCGGTCAAGCGATTCGGGCGGCGGCGGATTGGTACAAAATACCTGCGGAGTCGGTATTAATAGTATACGATGATATGGATTTGCCGATCGGGAAATTGAGAATGCGGCTTGCCGGTTCAGCCGGCGGACACAACGGCATGAAATCAACAATTTCTCATTTGGGCACAGACAAATTTCCCCGCTTGCGGATTGGCATCGGCAAACCTCAAAACGATGCTGCTAAAAATGAGAAAGATACGATTTCCTTCGTGTTAGGAAAGTTTTCCTCAGAGGAAAGTCAGTTAGTAGAGAAAGTGCTTAAACTGGTTGTAGAAGCTGTGGAACTAAGTCTGCACCAAGGAGTAGAAAAAGCCATGAGCCTTTACAATAGTCGCACAATTGCAGAAACAAACGCGGAAACAAAAAGGTGAGTTCGAGACGTTTGCCTGAAACAACTGCATATGTCCGGGTTACTGGTCAATCTTGGCAAAAAGGCACGATTGAGGGTGAAGTGACTGCCGGCAATTTTGAGTGGCAGTTTCAGTGGCGTTTCACGTCAGAAAAAACACTGATACTTGAGCCTTCTCAAGGTAGGGCATTGATTCAGGAACCGCTGCACCGTTTTCTGGAAAAATGGGATTATCAATTAGAACCGGGCGGGGATTATTCGTTTACGGTTCGGGCTCAGTTTTAAAATCTTGGTCATGGGAAATTCGGAAACTGTAATCGGGAATAAAAACTTCCTCTAGTAGGATATCCCGATTCCAGTAATTCTTTAATTAATTATGGGGAATGGCTGTAATGGGAAATTGGGAAAGGGCGATCGGGAAGGCAAACTTTCTCTAGTAGTATCTCCCGATTCCAGTGATTCTTTAATTAAATCAGGTGGCGTCCCTTCTCGGTAAGCCCCGCAATAATACATTGTCAAAACAGCTTTGTAAGCCCAGTGATTAGAAGGTACATCGGTAAAAGGATTGGGCAGAGTTTCAGCCTGATTCTGCACGCAAGCATTGAGAATTTGTTCTCGCGCTGGCTGCACTTGAACTAAAGAATTATTTGGCTTTATTTGTGCAGGATTTTGCGCCTGTGCGGGAGATGAACAACAGGCACTAACTAGCAGTATAATTGTGGAAACGATTCTGAGTTTAAGCATCTAATTTCCTCTTGTGCGACAATATATCCTAACTTCCACTGCATTCCCTGAAAACTATGCTGGGTCGTACCCTCCGCCATCGTTATCAAATTATCAAATTCTTGGGGAAAGGCGGTTTTGGCCACACCTACCTTGCAAAAGATTTAGACTTACCCGGACATCCGCAGTGCGTTGTCAAACATCTTAAACCAAAAGATCCCAATCCCGACCATTTACTAATTGCCAAAGGCTTATTCGACAAAGAAGCCGAAACGCTGCATAAATTGGGTAAGCTACACGACCAAATCCCCAGCCTTTCCGCTCACTTTGAGGAAAAGGGCAAATTTTATTTGGTGCAAGATTTTATCGAAGGACATGACCTTACCAAAGAACTGATTATAGTAGGACTTACGCATTGACAAAAAACATTATCTATGTATTCTAGACTCTAACATCATTGCTAAGGTTCGCCAAAATAT
>NZ_JAUBTK010000073.1:0-40037 GCF_036702455.1 Microcoleus sp. D2_18a_D3 | reverse complement strand
CGAATATTTGCCCAAATGGAATTATCGAGCCGTACCCCAACCTGAGTAATTCATTAAGTTATTTATTTTTCATTCCTAAGTTCATTCACCTGTGTGGCTGGCCCGCTCGGCAAGGCACATCGACGGCGCTCGCTATGTCTGCCGAGTGTCCGATAGTCTAAAAATTCCTCAGTTGCGTAAGTCGTATCAATTTTTAAAGCTGTAAAAGCTAATCCAGTTCGATGTCTTGAATGTGCTGTTTATGCTGTTGGTTATTTTGTTGGTGAGTTTGCTGTTCTTGTTCAATTAATTGTATCCAGATATCATTCCAACTTGACTGTGGAGTGGCAAGTTCTGCGTTCGGTAGCAGCGCGAGCGCATTTCGAGCGAGCATATAATCTTCTGCTATTGCTATAATAACGCTATCGAGTTCTTGTAAGAATTGTGTAGGCAGTTGTGAAACTCGTTCAATTCCTAGGTAAATTGTGGGTGGTGGTGTTGTAGAGTTATCCTGGTTATTTTCTTGTTCAATAAGCAAAATTGAAAGGGCTTCGATTGGGTTACAGGCAATCACAGCTCGCTCAATTTCTCCAGTAGTGGCTACCCAGAAAGCAGCTTCAGATGACAGGGGATGGGTTGTACTAAAGTTGCCTCTTTCATCGAGAACAAAAGCGAACTGGGCTTCTCCCTCAAGCGTCCGTGCTGTAAAGACAGCCTTTTCTGAGCCGGCATACAGCCAAGAATGAGAGTACAATAAATCGAGCAATTCTAAAGGTAAACTATACTCGACTGCTAGATGCGAGCGCACTTTTTGCCACTGAGTTTCATTCCTTTCTGGCAGGATTGACAGTTGTAACTCTAACTCATTCGCTGTTGTACTCGTTGCAGGTGCGGTTGTTTCTAGCTCAGATTGTGACGACTCTAACTCATTTGCTGTTGCAGGAATTGCAGGTGCGGTTGCTGCTAGCTCAGATTGTGACAACTCTAACTCATTTGCTGTTGCAGGAATTGCAGGTGCGCCTGCTGCTAACTCGGATTGTGACCACTCTAACTCATTTGCTGTTGCACTCGTTGCAGGTGCGCCTGCTACTAACTCGGATTGTGACGACTCTAACTCATTTGCTGTTGCACTCGTTGCATGTGTAGTTGTTTTTAGCTCAGATTGTGACAACTCTAACTCATTTGCTGTTGCACTCGTTGCAGGTACAGTTGCTGCTAACTCGGATTGTGACAACTCTAACTCATTTGCTGTTGCACTCGTTGCAGGTACAGTTGCTGCTAACTCAGATTGTGACAACTCTAGCTCATTTTCCTCTACCTCACTGGGGGCGATAGCTAAGTGTTGTGGCTGCATTAAAGCCTCAATTAGGGCGTTATCTCGCCCTTTGTCATAGCTAACGCCTCGATGCTTCTGCAATCCAGAAAAAGTGTAGGCTTTACCCAACTGAGTGCCACTTAAAGCGACTCCATCTAAATTGTAAGAAATGCCTTTACTGAAGCCAGTTCGAGTCAATCCGACTTGCACCTCTACGGCTTGTTGCTGCAACCGCTCAACGAATTCTGGCATACTTGGGTTGTCTTGGGTAACTTCATCAATTAGGTCTTGCAATTGCACCCTGACGCTCTTGTTTCCCTTGCTTTTTAATTGCCTGTGTTCTCCTGTAGTCTGAGCCCGCTTGTCTGTTTCCCAACTGGGTGTAACAGTTTCCAGGCTGTAGCTCCGTTCAAGCTGGCGAATAATTTCTTGGCTTTTGTAATAATCCCAGCTATCGTCAACAACACCTCCATCTAGGCAAATGCGACTGGCGACGATGTGAATGTGGTCGTGTTCTGTATCGCTGTGCTTGACAACTGCGTACTGGTTGTTGTCAAATTCCATCGCTTTCATGTAGTTGGCTGCGATTGCCAGCCAGCGCTGGTCATTTTCTTCAGAATCTTCTAGTTTTTCGGTGCTATCGACAGATAAAGTGGCGTGAAAAACTGCTACTTTCAGGTTAGGTCTTAGTTGTCGGGCGATGGCAAATTCAGCAGCGAGTTCTTCAGGAGTTTGTCCGCACATAGTACCGCCAATTAGAGCGGCATCTTTTTTGCCCAGCACGTAGTTCAGACAGCCCCGAAAGCCTGTACCTTTGATTTGTTTGCCAATCATAACCGAAAAGCCGTCAGTTGCACAGAATCCATTGCTCAGGCGGTAAAGCCGAGCCTTGTTAATAGTTAGCGTACTGTAGATTTGGCGAGCTTTGCAACTATTGTTTTAATTGCCTTCCCGTTTTCTCGAATGAGTTGGTGTACTCTTTCTAAGAGTCCTGTATTAACAACAACTGGTTCTCCCAATGCCACAGCACTATTGCAAGCTTTAGCCATCTGATTGAGGTTGTTTCCTGCAATTCTCAATTGGGCATCAATCTTGCATAAAACTTGATAGGCTTTTAAGTCAAATGCAGCTAGAGGGCGCGGTATGGCTCTCCTCAAAGCTGCACGGCGCATGAAGTCGCTCAGGCTCAAATTGACTTGCTCTGCTCTTGCTTTAATTTGATTGTAGTCAGAGTCAGTTAGGCGAATATGAATATGGTTGGATAGCAGCTCTCTAGGTTTGACGGACGGTAAAGTTTTCATAGTTTTTAATCAGTAAAAACCTCTTGCCAAGATACAAGTTAACAACTGTAATTAAAAACCGCTAGTCAGGTGATTTTATCCCCTCCTATTGGAGAGGGCTATTAGAGGGTTTATCAAAGTAGAGATTGACCCCTACGCAACTCTCAGTTTATTTAATTTTTGTGTATAAATTATAGCGAGTGAGGCGAGCGCACTGGAAGGACGATTAAACGTCTGACCGCGATAGCTGGCTAACAAGAGAGCGAGCAATGCGATCGATCGCTACCCAAGTGCGATGAGAAAGTTGTGGCAATTGAGGCCTGTGCTGCCACAAAAGCCGCCACAACAGCAGGAGCAATGTGAGCAATCGGCACAGTCGAATATCGGGTAAAAATTAAGCCCCTTGACATCTAGGATGCCCCATTCATAAGGGTGCATTATTTTTCGTCAGCACGCATTAATCATGGTTTGCGATCGCAAAAACATTGCTTGCTACCAAAACTAAACAGCTATAACCAGCCTCAACAAGCAAAGGCAGTCCTTCCACAAAAAAGCAGTAAAGGGACAGGAAAATGCAGGCATTTGCAAGATATTTTCGGGTAAATACAGGTAGAGTGCAGTTCCTGCAAATACCTGTAATCTTACTGATTTTATACTGCACTTGCCTGACTTTATACTGCAAATGCCTGTGTTGCGAGCGATCGCTACTTACAGTCGATGGCTATCGTGTTGGCAACTGTAAAAGTCAACGCATACTCCGCCCTTCGAGCGCTTGACCTTCGTCATTAACATTTCCTCGATCGTCCGATGTTTGAAATAAAGAAAAGTTGTTTCTTTTCTTCGATCGCAAATTATTCTCAGTCGTGAGAGGCCGAATAACCGAATAATTACGAAGGTCGGATGAAGGATTGCGAATTATTCGCTTCCTCCGGTTTAATTCAATCTTGTGCTCGAAGCTCCGTGACCTCCTACACACTCGGTTTACAGTAGCCGTGAGGAAACGACCGCTTGGTTTACAGCAGTCGTGAGGGAACAGCGGCTTGATTTACCGCAGTCGATCGACTCCCAACTATCAATGCTCGTTATAGTTCTCCACCTGATTAGTACAGGCAGTAATCTCTATTCATGGGGTGGATTATTTTTATGTCTGCACGCATTAGTCAGGGTTTGTGATCACAAAACCATTGCTTGTTACCGATAGAGAACAGCGAAAACCAGCCTCAACAAGCAAAGGCACGAACAGCACAAAAAAGCAGTAATTTGACCGAAAAAGTCAGGCATTTGCAGGATATTTTCAGGTAAATGCAGGTAAAGTGTACCCCCTGCAAATACCTGCACTTGCCTGACTTTATACTGCAAACGCCTGACTTTATACTGCAAATCCCTGACTTTAGGGCGCACAACGATTAGTGATTTTTTAGCGTTTTTAACAAAGACTGGATTGATTTAATAATCAAGTTGTTGCATCTGAATTGAATTAATAGTCAAGTTGCTGCATCTGAATTGAATTAATAGTCAAGTTGCTGCATCTGAATTGAATTAATAGTCAAGTTGCTGCATCTGAATTGAATTACAGCAAGCGTATCTTTTCGTTTGGTCACTCAACTCAAAACCTTGACGCACCTTTGCTTTCAATCTGCTTGTCACCCCGTCAACACCCCCCCTGGTGGATTCCACCTGATTATTGATTCGGTACTGAGACTCAGAATCACGCCTTCAACGAATTCTTTGACTTGCTCGCTGGCAGCAGCCGCTTCTCGCGTTTAGAGGGTGTAATTTCAGGAAGTTGATAGGCGGCCACCAGTCGCTGATTTAGGCGGCCAATTCCTCCCGCAACTCCCGTTTGCAAGCGAAGCAGCCGGCTGATGTCGATGATCGCGAGGGAATCGTTCGTCCGATAGCTAGCAAGAGCGCGATCGCCTTGCACTTAGGATTACCGCATTCATGAGGTGCATTATTTTTATTTAAAAATAGTAAATAAGGTTGTGTACGGACAAAAACATTGCTTGCTACTAACAAAGAACAGCAATAACCAGCCTCAACAAGCAAAGGCAGTCTCTGCACAAAAAAGCAGCAATTTGACCGAAAAAGTCAGGCGGAAAGCAGGATATTTTCCGGTAAATACAGGTAAAGTGCAGCCCCTGCAAATACCTGTATCTCACTGATTTTGTACTGCTTTCCGCCTGACTTTATACTGCAAATGCCTGACTTTAGGGCACACAAAAATTAGCTAATTTTTTGGGTGGCGGCTTTGATCGACGGTGCGGGGAGTTCGCTAAAATATTTTGGGCAACGCGCGACCAATTCCTGAAAATCTAGGAAGTGCCGATCGCCCACAACCCCCACTAATTCCGCCTCATCAAAGTCGCCACGGTCGATCGCCTGCTGCAAGTCACAATCAACACCCGCCGCTACACCGGGAGACTGCCAGCCAGTAGCTTCTAGAATCCGCCGTGCAAAACTCTGCACAATTGGCGGCGGGGCCAATAGTTCGCGGTATTGGGTTTGCTCTGATTCGGTAAGGTCGCGCCAGATTTGTGTGCGATCGGCGTGGCCCGATTCGCAGACTTTCTTGACTACTGCTGCGATGTGTGGGCTGTTGTGTGATCGTTGCTGGTAATTGCGGCGCGGATAAAGCCTAAGCACTCGGCGTGGGTGGCGGGATCTTGCTGTGCGGGCGATCGGGACTGTTGGGTAGGTTCTAGCATGATGCGTCCTCCCAGCGGATTTGATGCGGCCATGCCAGAGTCTCACCCCAGCCGCCAACTTGCTCTATCAGCATTCGCAACTGAGCGCCGTCTGTGGTGGCAAGGAATCTTGCCCGCACCCATTCCCGCCCCCAACGCAAAACCCATCCCAGCCTACCTTTACTTGTCGGTGGCCCCGTCTCTGCCGAAGCCTCGCCCGCCGTCGTATTTTCTGGGGTAGTTTCTGTCATAGATGGTTCTATTTGAGTATTAATAAAATCACAACCATCTATGACAGCATCTAGACTATATGGGGCGGAAGTTTCAGCCGATTTTGTAGCAGCCTTTTTAGCTTCGACTTTTTGACTCATTCTGGCCGCTGTCAGAGCAGAAAGTTCGTGCCAATTTTCGGGTAGGGAGCATACGCGGATGGGGCCTTTTTTTGTTAACTTTGTTGTGGCTTCAGGCTGGTAGTGGTAGGTATAAAGTCGATCTTTACCTTCCCCCCTGGTTTGCCGACTGATTAGCGACACGCCGATAAGTCTCAAAAGTCGGTTAACGTACTTGATGCCGCTCTTGCCGGGATTCCCTAATATTTTCGCGACATCCTTGTTTTTTCCCCATCTCAGCATTTCCTGTATTTCGGGGGATTTCTCCGACCAAGTGCGTTCGGGGTCTAAAAACTGCCTAAGCTTAAGCTCGCTAAGAGTCTTAAGCTTGAGCCAGCGGGAGCTATGGTCTGACAGCGAACTTTCCAGCTTTCCCGTCTCCCATTTGCTTCGCTGCAACAGTTCGGCTTCTTCTGAATTATTGAAGAGCCACGCTGTCTCTAGTTGCGTTAGGAGCGATCGGTCATCAAACCTGACCCGGTGTACAAATTGCCAATCCCAAAGTTCGCTATCCTCAATCCCCGGTAATTGGGTCTTAAGTCGGCATTTTTCCGCTTGGCATCTTTCGGGCCAGCTTGCTTTGTTACTGCGGGATATTTCCTGTGCTTCCTCTGGCGAGATATCAGGAGCCTCGAAAATTTCCTGTGCCTCTTTTTCCTTACAGAGAATTTTGTTTTCTATGTGCCTCCCTGATTCGTCAATCCCGATCAATGGGCGATCGACTTCGTACCCATCCGCCACTAAAGCTTGCACGAGAAATTCTCTCAGCTCAGACTTTTCTAAATTCTCCTGTGCTTCAAACTGACAATATGCTTGAAAAAGAGGATTTGAATATTGGCGCTCCAATTGGGCTTTGATATCCTCCATATATTCTTCAGAACTTAACAATCCCCTCTCAATGTCAATGTTGAATTGAATTTGAAGGCTCATTTGATTGGCGTAGTAAGAAGTGCGTTCGGCATTCTGAAGCCCGAAACTAGGGCAGAGAATTGAAATTTGATTAAGCGGATGCCTCACGCGCCGCAGCATCTGAATCAAGGAATTTACACCCAAAACCCCGCAGAATAAGCCAAACACATCGCTGCACCAGTCCAGAATGCTGATGTCGATGCCGTTCTCAAGGGTTGGAGTATAGATAATCCAAGCCGGATTATTTTTTTTAATCCAAGCATCTGGGTTAGTTTGGAATTCAACCTGATCGGGGTCTGTCGAGTTTTTGGAGCAAATAAGTAAGCCTTTGCCGTATCTTTCTGTAAGAGTCATGGCAAGCGCTTCAGCTTCAGACACCGAGAAATCGGTCGCAATTACCGGGCAACCTGAGTCTGCTATAAGGTTGATGAAATCCTGTTTTTCTGCGACTGTTGGTTTGGCGCTCTCGGTTTCAAAAACTCGGACTTTTGGGCAATTTCCCTTGTATTCGTTCAAATGCTTGATTACCCGCTTGTTCCCCGCAAGTTTCGCTATAGTCTCGACTGTGTAGTTAGTGAGATGGCCGTCTAGTAAAATAATTCTATCGGCGACGGGACAAGCCTGACTAAATCGATCTTTAATCGCTTCCCGATCTCGCTTTAAAGTGCTACTCATTAATAGATGTCTGAGAACACTTTCAGCCTCGTCAAGGATAATTGTGGCTCCCTCAAAAATCTCAGGAGGGAGCTTGAGCAAAGAGTCGAAACACAGGCATAATCTGGCGTTCGGGTCTTTGAACATTTGGTAACCGTTGTGTTCGTTGAGATGGTAAAACCCACATTTTTCGGCCGTTTGTAACAGAAGGCCGTTTCTGCTTCCTAACACGATGATTTTGCCTTCTGGGTTGCTGGCAATGATATCTTTGAGCCACTGAGTTTTCCCCGTGGCTAAGCCGCTAGCAATGCCCGTAATGGTGCCGGTGGCGGGTGCGGGGGCGTGAAAATAGCGCGAGTTAATGGTGCGATCTGGAGTATATTGCCGATTGCGTCGCCATTGGGCCTCAATCCTTAGCTTCTGGTATTCTTTAGCTCCCGATAGAAGTGCATCTACATCACCGCCTGCCACAGCAAAATCATCGAGCGCTTTGTGAGGGCCGGGGAGAAGGGCAATTTTGCAGGTAACGTTAGCAAAAAGTCGAGATGTGGTGCTGGCGGCTTTGAATTCTGGGGTCTCAAAACAATTCCCCTCGCGGTAGTCGAAGGTAAAAAATACGATACGTCCTTTCGTATCAAAAGGTTTGAGCGCTTCGTGCAGTTCGTGGGCAATTGCTTTTTGGTATTGCGTCCCGTCTTTTTTGGTTATGGTTTCGCCGCGCTCGGTTACTCGATAACCGGTTGTGATTCCTGGTAGGCCGATCGCCGCGTAACCGCGACTAATCAACGAAGCTGCTTTTTTCTCGCCTTCAGTGATGGCGATCGGGCAACCGCTACTCTCGACCCATTCCCAGAAACCTAATGCTTTTCCGCCAACTCCTACCACAGGGAATTCTGGCATGGGTAAACCAGCTTTTTCGGCTACTAATTGCCAGACTCGAACCGTAACAGCGGGGAAGAACAACTCTAAGGACTTTCCAGTTGGCTGAAAATAGCGACGCTCTTTGTTTTTTTCATCTAGCGCGATCGGGGCACCTGCTAGTTGTCGAAAGCGGCCGTTAGCAATCCAGCCAGCAGCAGCAGGGCCCGCAGGTCGAAAAATTCCTTTTGCCTTGATGTTTCCGTTTCTGGCATCCTCCGATGTTCCACAAAGATCGGAAAGGAGCCAGAATTTATTTTTGTAAAAATATCCTGCGTCGCCGATACACCGGGCAAGATTTCGAGCCGCTTCTAGGCTGCTGCCACCGTTACTATCGCTGTTGGTTGACTTGTCTTGATCGCGGTAAAGCTGGTCATAGACAGGGATTCCGATCCCTGGTTTGAAGTTCAGGCGGAAGATGTCGGGGGCGACTCCCGATCGAACCACAACATCGTCGTAGCAAAGTTTTTCTAGCCAATACTCGCCAAAATTATCTAAAATTGTTAACTCTTGACTAAAATTGTCTGAAATTGGTAAAAAGGTAGACATAGCGGGGTATTCCTTGAAGGTTGACCCGCTACACCCGATATAGAAGAGAGGCTATTTGCTGTTTACAGCTATTTCTAACTGTCAACAGTTTGTGATATGATGAAGATACTAATTTATTTTGTTTGCTGTGCCTCTCATCAGGTGCAGCGATTTTTTTTGCTTAAAACAAGTGGAAATAATGCCTGGAAGCTTTATGCTGCCAGACGTTATTTGTTATATACGTGGAAACTCGATTCATTTTTTTCATTTTCTGCTAATAACTCACAATGTTTTTCTGCGTGCCTGATTTAGAGTTTTAAGGTTTCCTTAATAAAGCCAGAACGAGATTTGGAGAAGTATGTGCCAGGACTCATTGCAATTGGCAATGAGTCCTGGCTTTAACCAAACTCCGATTTGTACCTTATTGTAAGCATAAAGCATACGATTTGTCTCGCATAACTGATCAGCTATGGAGAAGGCTCTCACAGATCCTAACCCCTGAAAGCCATATTCGATCAAGTCCAGAGGAAATGGGTTTTTTAAATTAAGTGGGGTTGTACGTGAGATCCACCTAAGATTCTAATATTTTTATTAAGTAAATAATAAAGTTAGTATCAAGCCAACAGCCATTGATTAAGATTTGTTACATATACACCTAAATCGGGTAGTTTATCGAGTTTTCGGCGTTACTCCTTCGCGCAAAAATTTTTTTTTGCGCGAAGGAGTAACGCATAAATAAAATATTAGGAGCCGATCACCCCAACATTACCCAACACTTGCTAGATCGCAGGCGTTGTGACAATCTCCCCCCACCGCTAATCGTCGAAATGACTGATTGCCACAAACTACGGAAACCAAATCACCTTTTATAGGCAAAGCCCCGTTTTACTTTAGCGCTGCTACAGGGTTGGTTTCCGTTGGTTCTTGGTGGTCGTCGGAGCGATCGGGCAGTGGGACTTTTGACTGAGTGAGTTTCCCGCCATATTTTCATAGCTTGCTGGCGTCCCTCCAAACTGGTGAGAGGCCGGCAGCCTCCGCAACAATTTCAACAACTGGCTGATGAACAAATATCGCCTCTTCCTTTCAACCTCACAAGGTAGCTACAACTGAGTGCTACGCTTAGTCATAACCGGGCGCTACGTTGTCAGCGGTGATTTGATGGCGTGGCGCTTACTCTCTATCTACTAATGGTAGTGCTTTTATGTAAAGGATGGAGAAAATTGAGGCGGTTGAACTTTCAGCATTCCTAATCTGATTTGGTGATTGTAGTCATGAATGAAGTTCCAAATAGCACCCTTGTGATTCTCCAACTTTTTAGAAAACGATAACGTCTTCCTGACTAATCGCGAAATTCGTTGCCTGAGAGTATTGTTCAATCGTTCCATGTAACTGGTTAATCCACTTTCCTTGCCGACAGACTTATGCCTTTTACTTGGTAAAACTACGGCATAGGCTTCCCAGTGATCGGTATAAATCTTGGCACTGCAGGCGATAGACACGGCTTGTAGTGAATCCCATAATGCTTGAGCCGACTTCGAGGAGCGGTCTCCAATATGACATCCGATCACTTCCCGAGTCTTGGTATCCATTGGTAACCAGACCCATTGTTTATTCCCTTTGATGTCTACTTCCATACCAGAGTTCATCCATTTGGACTGTGTGTTTTCCAATTTCTTTCGGGATGACCGTGGCTTTGAGTTCTATTGCACCGTACAAGTGGTTCACATAATGCAAGGAGCCAGAAGAGAGGAAACGCCCATGACTCGGGCAATACCAGCGAGGGAAATCCGCTCCAGCAGAAGTAACTCAATTTTTGCCAAAGTGTCGGTGTCTTTGGCTGTCCAAGTTCGGATTTTCGACAAATTGCCGACCACAGTCGCGACATTTGTGGTTTTGTTTTCCCCGACGAGTCATCCCATTTTTCATCACATCGTCAGAACCACAAGTGGGACAAATTAGATAGGGTTTCATGATGAGACTCCTCAAAAGACTGGACATAGAGGTATTATCCTCCATCCTTTACATAAAAGCACTACCGCTTCTTTGACGGGATGGCAATTCATTTTAGATGCCTTATCTGTAGCAGAAGTTTAGGAAATTAGTATTACCAAGGGGAGGGTTTGGGTGGGGTAAAAAATTTACGACTGATTTAGGATGGCTGTAGATAAATGCTGTTCCTCTTGACAACTACCTAAAGAGGTATGTTATATTGTCATTGTTCGTTACTTAGCTCATCTTTTTACTTCTATCTCATACCCCTTGTCATACCCCTTGCTCAACAAATTTCTCTATATAGAGTGAATAGCAACATTTAAGAGCTAAAAGTCCATAAACCTGACTTGCTCTGTGCTGATAGTCTTGCTCTGGGTTGACCAGTTTTGGCATAAGGCACAAAATTCAGTTGGCCAATGCACCTCACTTTGAGGGAGACGCTAAACTTTTAGCGCCATGATGATTAAGCCGCCGGATACCTTCTGACAACCATAATAGAGAAAATGAATCACGATAAAGCCATCGAAGAGCTACAGCTATCCCACGATCAAACGCAGATTGCTTTTATCTAAAATTCTGTACCCGACTTTAATAAGCATCAAATTAGATTCTCAAGCATCTACCCTGTCAAATATGGTCAAGAGGAAGGCCTTAAAAAAGAGCCACTGAATCTAATCCAGAACCATATAAATACTACGTTATTGATCACTTTGAATGAAAGACTAATTTATCGAAAATTAGTTACTAATGAGCCTTTTTATTTATTGAGTAGGCTTTTGTACCCATTTCTTTTTTCTAGAGCGCAGGATAATCAATGTCTATTTCTTCCAGCTTGCCATCCCTTACAAAATTAAAATTCGCTAATTTAATTGAGCTCTTACAATATAGGAGTTTATATCAACCACATCAAACTGGGTTTCTATTTCTTAAAGATGGGGAAACAGAAGAAGCTAGTTTAACCTATCAAAGGTTAGACCAACAAGCACAGAGTATTGCTACTATGCTTCAATCAGCACAAGCACATGGAGAGCGCGTCTTGTTGCTACATCCACCTAGCCTAGAATTTATTAGCGCATTTTTGGGCTGTTTATATGCAGGAGCGATCGCTGTTCCAGTTTATCCACCTCGGCACAATCAATCCATCAGTAGGTTACAATCTATTATCAAGGATTGTCAGCCTAAATTTGCTCTGACGACCTATGCTCAGCTAACTTATATCCAAGAAAAATTTAGGAACCAAAACGCGCTAACAGGATTAAAATGGCTGGCTACAGATACCGTAGATATTAGTTTAGCTAAAGACTGGCAACCCATCAAAATTAATAACGATCAGCTTGCATTTCTGCAATATACTTCTGGCTCAACAGGTACACCTAAAGGTGTAATGGTGAGTCATAAAAATTTGCTGCAAAATTCAGAACTGATCTATCGGAGTTCTAGGCACTCTTCAGATAGGGTAGCAGTAAGCTGGCTTCCTCAATATCACGACATGGGGCTAATTGGTGGCATAATTCAGCCTCTTTATGGTGGTTTTCCTGTGATTTTAATGTCGCCCGTTTCTTTCTTGCAGAAACCTTTACGTTGGCTACAAGCAATTTCGGATTATCAAGCTACCAGTAGCGGCGGCCCTAATTTTAGTTATGAATTGTGTGTACAGAGGATTAAACCCGAACAAAAAGCTAACCTTGACTTGAGTAGCTGGAATCTGGCATACAATGGTGCAGAACCAATTCGGGCACACAGTTTAGAAAAATTTGCCGAGGCCTTTGCAGATTGTGGGTTTCGGATAGAAGCCTTTTATCCCTGTTACGGTATGGCAGAATCTACCCTGTTTGTCACAGGTGGAACAAAAGCTAAACTTCCTGTAATGCAGGCTGTAGATGCAAATGCTTTAGAACAAAACCGAGTTATTGCTGCCATTGATGGTCAAGTAAAAGTTCGTAAACTTGTAAGCTGTGGTTATACTTGGGGGGATCAAAAGATCATAATTGTTGATCCGGAAACTCAACTGAAGCTCGCTGATAGACAAGTAGGAGAAATTTGGACTTCAGGTGGTAGTGTAGCCCAGGGATATTGGAATAAACCAGAACAAACTGCACAAACTTTTCAGGTATACTTAGCAGATACAGGTGCAGGGCCGTTTCTACGAACTGGGGATTTAGGTTTTTGGCAAGATGAAGAACTTTTTATTACAGGCAGACTTAAGGATGTGATTATCATTCGAGGTTGTAATCACTATCCCCAAGATATTGAATTAACAGTAGAACAAAGCCATTTTGCACTCCTTAAACCTGGTTGCACAGCTGCCTTTGCAGTAGAAATAGATGAGAAAGAACAGTTAGTAGTGGTGGCTGAAGTTGAACGCAAATATCGCGATCATCGCCAGCAACAACCCACACTATCTACAACCATTGATCGCAGAAGTTCGTCAGAGCACTACCAAGAGCAAATCGAGTCCACTGCTGTTGCTGAACAACCTACACCATTTGATTCTTATGCAGTAGTTATAGCTTCTATTCGTGAAGCAGTAGCTACTCATCATGGATTGCAAGTTTATGCAGTTTTGTTACTTAAGAGGGGAACTATACCCAAAACTTCTAGCGGTAAAATCCAGCGCTATGCCTGCCGTGCCGGATTCTTAACTGGAACGCTTCAGGTAGCTGGTTCTAGCAGTACAGGTAACAAACAAGTACCTTAATATATTTTCTCCGAGGTAAATAAAATGTCATTTGATTCTTGTTAAATCTCTTACATCATGATATGATTAAAGCTAAGCTGTCTAAAAAAGTTAGTTAATAATAAAATAATTTTTTTAAAAAGCTGGAAAAATAAAGCCACCAAAACTGAACAAAATAAACTATAATTGGAAAAGCTCAAATGGTTGAAATAAACAAAAATACATCTAGACAAAGTTTAACAACAGGTGAGATTGAAGCTTGGCTAGTTACTTATATAAGTCAGTTATTTTCAATCTCTTCTAATGAAATAGATGTTAATTTGGATATAAAAAGGTATGGATTAGATTCATCATCTGCAATCGCTTTGCTTTCAGATTTGAGTGAATATATTAGGTATGAGCTTAATCCAGAATTGCTGCTTGACTATCCAACAATTAAAGCTATAGCTAATTATTGCGCCGGAATTGAAGAAGTAATATTATGATTGAGTTAATCGTAATCAATTTTTAGATTCAATTAATCAATTAAAAGTTATTTTTAAGTAATAAAGATATGATTGACTATCTTAGATATTTAGAAATAAACATTCAATCTATATGATATGATCAGTAATAAGCAAGATAAATTTTTTGGTGTATTACTAGCTGCTATCGCTCTACTGAATATTCAAAAAAAGAGATTAATAGCAGATTTCTTGATTCGTGATACACTCAATCAAATTTATTAAAAAGGTGTGCAGTTATGGATGTGAATACAAGTCCGTTCGCAAGCGAAAAGATTAAGGTCAGGGAGTATATTTCTAGTCCTTCCATCCAAAGAGTTAAGCGATTGTATGTTGCAACGATTAGCTTGGCGACGATCTCAGGTTGTTTAATTGGGATCTTTCAATTGTGTACTACTGGGATTGGTTACTTAGAGGTAAGTCTACTACTACTGATGACAGCAATTACAGGAAGTGGGATTACAGTAGGTTTCCATCGGTTTTTTACCCACAAAACTTTTGATGCTCACCCAATCATCCAAATTCTACTAGCAGTTTTTGGCTCAATGGCTGGCGAGGGGTCACTCATTGCTTGGGTTTCTGTTCATCGCTGCCACCATCAATACACTGATGTCTTGGGTGATCCGCATTCTCCGCACTTGCACGGGGAAGGACGTTGGCAGAAACTTTTAGGATTATGGCACGCTCATATTGGTTGGATGCTCAATGATCAGCTTCCGAATTCTTTTGTTTTTGCCAAAGATTTGTACCGTGACCCAGTAATGGTCAAAATTAATAATCTATACCCGTTTTGGATTTTGCTGGGGATTGCCATTCCCACTTTTTTAGGAGGAATATATACTTGGAGTTGGTCTGGTGCATTTGCTGGATTTATTTGGGGCGGACTGGTGCGCCTTTTCTTCTCCTTTAATGGTGGTTATTTGATTAATTCTATTGCTCACTATTGTGGCAATAGAATGTTTGAGACCCGCGATCACAGTACCAACAATATCTGGCTTGCTATTCCTACTTTTGGGGAAGGATGGCATAACAATCACCACGCTTTTCCAGGTAGTGCTAAATTTGGGCTAAAGTGGTGGCAAATTGATTTAGGTTACTGGGTTATTTGGACACTCAAAGCAATTGGGTTAGTTGGGAATGTCAAACTTCCCACACCCGAAATGATAGTTGCAAAAAAAGCTGATGTCATCTTTTAAATAACTTAGGAAGGAAATAATCCTGACGGGGTGACATAAAATGCTAGGATGTAGATGATATAGCCTTTCTCAAAAAAGTGAGGTACGAATTTTGACCTAGAAAGCTTGACGACCTAGAAAGCCTGACAATACAGGGTTTCTTTATACCTTATTTATCTGAGAACTGCTATAATCATATATCAAGACTTAATTGAAAATTGGAGCGTCTTAGATATTTAGAAACACCCCCCCCAATCTACAGAATCAGTAATAAGTAACAAAATCCTGCTAAAATTTATTATTTTATTACTGATTGCTCTAGGCTTACTGAGTATTTAAACGAGGAAATTAAGGATGGATTTTTTGATGCGCGATACACTCAATCAAATTTATCAAAAAGGTGTACATCTATGGATTGCCAATGACCAACTTGGTGTCCGTGCGCCTCAAGGTATCCTCACACCAAACTTAAAAATTTGGCTGCAAGAGCATAAATCAGAAATAATTGTTTGGCTAAAGGACAACCCCAATATCAGCAATCAAAACTGCATTAATTTAGATTTAGAGGCTACTCTTGCTCCCGATATTTATCCCCAAGAAAAAATTTCTCCAGTTGAATTTTTACCTAAAACTATCTTGCTCACAGGTGCAACAGGTTTTTTAGGAGCTTTTTTGCTGCGAGATATTTTGGCACAAACGCAAGCAGATATTTACTGTTTAGTTCGAGCTAAAGATAGACAATCTGGTGCTAAACGCTTACAAGAAAATTTGGAATATTATGGGATATGGCAAAAAGAATTTAAAGCGCGAATTATTCCTCTATTAGGAGACTTAGCACAGCCACAATTTGGTTTAAGCAGCGAAGAATATCAAGCTTTGGCTAGGGAAATTGATACTATTTACCACAGTGCGGCTTTCCTCAATTGGGTTTATCCCTATTCTGCTTTGAAAGGAAGTAATGTGTTAGGAACGCAGGAAGTATTAAGACTAGCTTGTTGTCACAAAGTTAAGCCAGTTCATTATGTTTCTACTGTGGCTGTATTTGAATCAACTGCTTATGGGGAACAGATAGTAGCAGAAGCAGATCGACCAACTCATAGTCAAGGAATATACTTAGGCTATTCACAAAGTAAATGGGTAGCAGAAAGGTTAGTTCTAGAAGCAAGCGATCGCGGTTTACCAGTTTGTATTTATCGTGCCCCATTCATTTCAGGAGATAGCCATACAGGAAGCTGGTTTACAGATGATTTTATCTGTCGCTTATTCAAAGGATGCCTGCAAATGGGAACGATTCCAGATTTAGATTACTTAGTAGAAATGTCTCCCGTTGATTATATTAGTCAAGCAATTATTTATCTTTCCGCTCAGCCGCAATTTTCGGGTCGAACATTTCATTTAATGAATCCTCATCCGTTTCATTTGAGTCAACTGGGAAATTGGTTAAATAACTTTGGTTATGCAGTTAAATCGATTCCTTACTCTGAATGGTTAGCCCAACTAGAAACTATTCCGTTGCAAGAAAATAACCCTCTCAAATCTTTATTACCATTTTTCAGTAAATCTTGGCTTGAGCCAAAATTAACGCTGCCTGAGCTATACCAGCAAAATTTTAAACCTCGATTCAATTGTCAAGCTACACTCGCAGCATTATCAGAAAGTGATATTGTTTGCCCTCCACTCAATAGCACCCTATTAAACACTTACTTTAAGTATTTCATAAACACAAAATTTCTTCCTCCACCTCCTGACACAAAAGTTCATTTGGACTTAAACTTTCTGACCAAACACCAAAACCAATCATCACTAAAACCAGCAGTATTATAAATTAGCTCCATAGACTTAGACATTTGATTGTAAAACGTTAAAGGAAACAAACCATGACTGCGTTTTTAAATGATAGCCTCGATATTAAATCTCAGTGTTCCACATTTTGCGAAATATTACGTTTTCGAGCCTTAAAACAGCCAGATAAAACTGCTTTCACATTTTTGCAAAGTGGAGGAATTGAGTCACATAAGTTGACTTATCAAATGCTTGATACTAAAGCTAGAGCGATCGCATCTCAACTATTACAAACTGTTAAACCAGGCGATCGCGCTTTAATGCTTTATCCTCCTGGACTAGAATTTATCAGTGCTTTTTTTGGTTGCCTGTATGCGGGAGTAATTGCGGTTCCAGCCTATCCTCCCAAAGCTAAAAATAATCTGCATCGCTTACAAGCAATAATTGCCGATGCTCAAGCAGTGATCACCCTCACTCCTAGCACTCTCCTCCCCCAACTCCAAGAAAAATGGGAAAAAGATCCTACTGTTGATAGCATCAAGTGGTTAGCTACCGATACTGTTGACGAAAACTTTGCTCAAGATTGGTATTTACCGAATATTAGCAGTAATTCCTTAGCCTTTCTACAATATACTTCCGGTTCTACTGGCAAGCCTAAAGGTGTAATGGTCACACATAGTAATCTGCTGAGTAATGAACGTGCCATTGAAAAAGCCTTTGGTCATGGAGATGACACAATCTTAGTGGCATGGTTGCCCTTATTCCATGATATGGGTTTAGTTGGGAACGTCTTGCAACCCTTGTACTTAGGAATACCTTGCCATCTCATGTCTCCCGTAGATTTTGTGCAAAAACCATTCCGATGGTTAGAGGCTATTTCCCGCTATCGTGCTACAACTAGCGGTGGCCCAAATTTTGCCTATGATTTGTGTTTACGTAAGATTACTGCTGAACAAATAGCAACTTTAGATTTAAGTTGTTGGCAACTAGCTTTTAGTGGCGCAGAACCAGTACGCGCAGAAACTATCGAAAAATTTAGTGAAACCTTTGCTCATCGCGGTTTTCGCAAAGAAGCTTTTTATCCTTGTTACGGTATGGCTGAAGCCACCTTATTTATTACCGGAGGATTAAAAACTCATCCTCCCATAATTGGCCAATTTGAAGCCAATGCTCTGACTGAAAATGAAATAGTTAAAGTTAATAACCTAGGAGAAAATACCCGCAGCATAGTTGGTTGTGGACAACCTGGGCTAGATCACAAAGTAATTGTTGTTGATCCAGACACCTTAACTCAAAATCTCCCGGCAAAAGTTGGGGAAATCTGGGTATCGGGGTCTAGTGTCGCTCAAGGATATTGGCAACGACCTCAACAAACCGCAGAAACTTTTCAAGCTTTCTTAGCAGATACTAGAGAAGGGCCATTTCTGCGTACAGGTGACTTAGGATTTCTGATGGATAATGAATTATTTGTTACAGGTAGACTCAAAGATGTAATTATTATTCGCGGTCGTAACTATTATCCCCACGATATTGAATTAACTGTAGAAAAAAGTCACCAGGCAATTAGACGGCCTGGTTGTTGTGCTGCCTTTGCCATAGAGGTAGATGGGGAAGAAAGGTTAGTAGTAGTCGCAGAAATAGATCGTCGTTATCACAGTCACCGCCAACAGAAAACTAACCCACCAACCTCAGAAATATTAGAACACCGCAAATTAGGTAAGCGTCGTCAAGTTGATGTCGATGTCACCTCTATGGCTTCATTAGGTGAACCATTAAGTATTGACACAGTAATTAGTAGCATTCGCCAAGCGATCGCTGAAGAATATCAATTACAACTTCATGCTCTATGTTTGCTAAAAATTGGCTCTATTCCTAGAACTTCGAGCGGAAAAATACAGCGTTATGCTTGCAAAAACGCTGTATTAAATAATAGTTTAGATGTTGTTGGTGTATGGCAAAGCGATCCAAAAAATGAGTCAAAAACTTCCAGCCGAGAGCCTCAAAAATCAGAAATATCACAAGCTCAAGCTCCTATCCAAACTTGGTTAATTTGGCAAATAGCACAGTATCTTAAACTCAGACCCGAAGAAATTGATATTCAAGCTCCTTTAACCTGCTATGGTTTAGATTCAATACAAGCAGTTAGTATTATTGCTAGTTTAGAAGAGCAGTTAAATCTTCAGTTAACTCCTGATTTGTTAGATATTTATCCCTCTATTGTCCAGTTAAGTAAATATTTATCCGATCGCACTGCTACTACTAACAGTAGCCCCGTTGCTAACTATTTCCATCAACCAACTGCCGCCAAACTGGTTTGGAATGGTACCCGCATCTTCTATAATCGCTGGTTACAAATGGAAGTTCAAGGATTAGCTAATATCCCGCAAAATCAACCTTATCTATTAGCCGCTAATCATACCAGTCATTTAGATAGTGGAGCAGTGATAGTTGCATTGGGAGAACAGGTTGATAATGTCGCTGTATTAAGCGCACAAGATTATTTTTTTAATACACCTTTAAAAGGATGGTTGTTTAAAACCTTTTTAAACCTCATTCCTTTTGATCGCCAGAAAAACTTTCTAGCAGCTTTACGGGAGTGTCAAAGTAGAATATCTCCGCGCAACCCAATCTTAATTTTTCCCGAAGGAACTCGCTCAATTACTGGAGATTTACAGCCATTTCAAGCAGGTTTAGGATTACTGGCATTGAAATTAAATATCCCCCTTATTCCTGTCAATATTCAAGGAACTTTTGAAGTATTGCCAAAAGGTAAAATATTACCTCGCAAACATCCCATCCGTGTTACTTTTGGCGCACCTTTACCCATATTTCTTTATCAAGCGAAGCTCGGAACAATCGCAGAACGGGAGATTTGTGACAAAATTTGCCAAGATGTACAATGTGCAGTAGAAAAATTAGGATCTCAGCTTTCTCATCCCCATCAGCAGGGAGGAACTAGAATATGAATACTGCCGCCTTTTTTGATCTAGACGGAACATTACTTAAGTCTAATATTGTTGAATACTACCTATATCTAGCCTCACAGGGACTTTCTGGAGTGCAACGTTGGGGGCTGACTCTGCAATTGTGGCTGAAAGCACCCTATTACATAATGCTAGATCGGTGGGATCGCGATCGCTTTAATCGCACTTTTTATCGTAATTATCGCAGCATGGAATTTGCAAATTGCCAAAAGTGGAGTCAAACACAATTTGTTAATAAAATTCGTCCGGCTCTTTTCCCGACAGCCCTAGAGTGTATTACCAAACATCAAGCCGCAGGTCGGCAAATAATTTTCGTTACAGGTTCGTTAGATTTTATTGTTGCACCCATAACAGAATTTATCGGTGCAGATGCAATGCTCACCGCTAGTTTACAGATAGATCAAGGAAAATTTACAGGTGAAATGTTATCGCCACCTGTAGCAGGAGAAGAAAAAGCGAGAATGATGCAATCATTAGCATTAGCAAGAGGCATTGATTTAACTGCTAGTTATGCCTATGCTGATAGTTTCGCCGATTTGCCTATGCTACAAGCTGTTGGGCATCCAGTGGCAGTTAATCCTGATGCTAGATTGCAAAAAATCGCTCAAAAATCCGGTTGGGCGATCGCAGATTGGAAATTAGACCCCATTAATATTAGTAGTCAGGAGGCTAAACTCCAATGTTAGCCATCCGCTACGTCAAAAGCATTCCCCGTTACCTGATGGTGCGTTCTCTAGCACCTTATTGGCAGGACGTGAGTACAGGGGCATTATCTTGTATTGAATTGGCAGAAATACCTGTTCCTGCCTTGCCTAATGCAGAATGGGTGAGAATTTCTCCCCGTTTAAGTGGGATCTGTGGTTCTGATTTATCCACAATTCAAGCTCAAGGTAGTCCTTACTTATCTCCCTTTGTCTCCTGTCCATTTGTGTTTGGTCACGAAATTGTGGGAACGGTGGCTGAAATCGGGGCAAAAGTAACAGGAATTGCCCTTGGCGATCGCGTAGTTATTGAACCTGCCCTGAGTTGTCGAATCCGAGGCATAGAACCAACTTGCCGCCAATGTCAGCAAGAAAATTATGGCACTTGTGAAAACCTAACCCAAGGACACATTGCCCCAGGATTGCAAACAGGTTATTGCCAGAGTACGGGGGGCGGTTGGAGTTCTGCTTTAGTAGCCCATCAGTTACAGATTTACCCAGTACCGGAAACTTTGAGTGATGAAGAAGCAGTATTAATGGAGCCCTTTAGCTGTGCCATTCATGCAGTTTTAAAAGTAATGCCCACAGCCCCGCAAACTGTGCTAGTGATTGGTTGCGGTCTAATTGGTTTATTAACCATTGCTGCCTTGCGGAGTTTGGGATTTGAGGGTAAATTATTAGTGATTGCTAAATATCCTCACCAAGCTGAACTGGCTAAAACTTTAGGGGCTGACCAAATTTTTCCAACTGATAAACTGCTTTACACTCAATTACGTCAAGCCTTAGATTGCCAAATCTTCTATCCTGAACTCGGTAAACCCGTACTTACAGGCGGTGCAGATTGCTCATTTGATTGTGTGGCCAGCAGCACCAGTATAGATGATGCTTTGCGGTTTACACGATCGCAAGGAAATGTTATCTTAGTGGGTATGCCTAGTATACCTCAAGGGATTGATTGGACGGCAATTTGGTTTAAAGAATTGCATATTAGAGGATCATACGCCTATGGTTTAGAAACTTATCAAGGAGCAAAAATGCGAACTTTCGATCTCGCCATTAAAATAATCCAACAACAAAGTGGTTTACTATCTCGTTTAGTTACAGGTCACTACCCGTTACAAAAGTATCAAACGGCTTTACACGCTGCGATGAATCCAGGTAAATCTAAAGCCATCAAAACTGTTTTTGATTTGCGAAATCAGGAGTAAGCCTTTTCGTTTGTTACGGCTCAACCGTTAAAATCTTTTAATTTATAAACATGGTAAGTACAACAACCAATATGGATAAATCCAAGTGCGTCCGCATTCTCGATGGTAGCGAAAAAATGGTCTTTCAATCTGGTGAAGGATTCGAGGTAGATTCCTTACCGGCAGGTACACGGGTAATTTACCCACCTCCACCATTACCTGGAATAGGAGATATTGATGGTGCGATCGAGCAAGCTTTAGACAATCCGTTAGGTTGTGAACCGCTTTCTGCTCTATTCCAACCAGGGATGAAAGTCACAATTGTTTTTGATGATTTATCCCTGCCGTTACCCCAGATGCAAACACCAGATTTACGGCAGCGAATTATTACTAAAGTATTAGAAAAATTAGCAGCAGCAAGCATCACGGATATTCATTTAATTGCGGCATTAGGCTTGCATCGCCGCATGACCCCCGCCGAATTAAAACGGGTGTTAGGTAAGCAAATTTTTAATGCTTTTTATCCTAATCAACTCTATAATTATGATGCTGAAGATCAGGATAATAATGTTTATTTAGGTCAGACGGAAAAAGGCGAAGATGTAGAAATTAATCGGAGGGTGGCGGAGTCCAACCTAGTAATTTACGTTAATATTAATCTAGTCTCGATGGATGGTGGTAATAAATCCTTTGCTACTGGAGTTAGCACTTATAGGACAATTCGCTGTCACCACAACCACCATACATTGATGCACTCTCGCTCTTATATGGATCCTTCTAAGTCGGCACTACATTCTTCCTGCGATCGCATGGGTAAAATTATTGAAAATCAGGTCAAAATTTTCAAAATTGAAACCACAGTTAATAATGATTGTAGTCCCCATTGGTTGACTTTTTTGCGTAAACCTGCTTGGGAATTCAATCAATTTGATTGGTTGAATTTTTATGCTAATAAGCTCAGTACAGATTTGTTACCTCCTAGTATCAAGCGCGAAGTTTTCAACCGAATTTTTGCTCCATATGGCTTAACTGGAATTCATGCGGGACGTACTGATTTAGTGCATGAAAAAACCCTAGAAAATGTATTTAAACAGCAATTAATTCCAGTGCAAGGGCAAGCAGATATCCTAATTGCTGGTTTACCTTTTCTTGGTCCCTACAATGTCAACTCAATTATGAATCCAATTTTGGTAGTCTGTAACTCCTTGGGCTACCTATTTAACTTTTATCGGGGTCAACCTTTGGTGCGTAAAGGAGGAGTTTGCATCTTTCTTTATCCCCTGCATGAAGACTTTCACCCCATTCATCACCCCTCTTATATTGAGTTTTACCAACGCGTACTGACTGACACTACAGATCCAAAAATTATTGAGCAAAAATATGAAGCGGAATTTGCTCACAATCCTAAATATATTGACCTTTACCGCAATTCCTACGCTTATCACGGTGTCCACCCCTTTTATATGTGGTATTGGGCCTCCTATGGGAGGTCTTATGTAGGTAAAGTCATCTTCGTTAAACCAAGATCAAAACGTCCAGCAGAGATTATGGGTTTTGATACTGCCGAAAGTATAGCTGAAGCTTTAGAAATGGCTAAAGATGTGGTTGGCGCAAATCCATCAATTACCAATTATCATGCTCCTCCTTTCTCGATCTGTGATGTAACTTAAAAATCTTGAGGTAGTAGCATGAAAGTTTTTTTATTAGTGTGGTTTGGGCAATTAGTTTCTGCAATTGGTTCGCGGTTGACTGGGTTTGCAATGGGCGTGTGGATGTATCAGCAAACTGGTTCAGTCACCCAGTATGCCTTAATTTACTTATTTACTTACTTGCCAGAAACATTAATGTCACCAATTGCAGGGGCATTAGTCGATCGCTGGGATCGGCGAACAGCGATGATCGTAAGTGATGCTGGTGCAGCAGTGTGTACACTAGCGATCGCTTTCCTACTATTTAATAATTATCTACATCCCTGGAATCTTTACCCCATCCTGGCAATCAAAGCTGGATTCACCGCTTTTCAAATCCCTGCTTATATTGCTGCTACTAGCCTTCTAGTATCTAAAGAACACTATAGTCGCACTGGCGGCATGATCCAGCTAGCCCAAGCAGCATCCCAAGTAGCTGCCCCTATGCTGGCAGGTTTTTTGGTGGGTGTAATTCAAGTACAGGGAGTGTTTGTAATCGATTTTTGCACCTTTTTGGTAGCTAACTTGACCCTGCTTGCTGTCAAATTTCCTCAGCCTGAAGTTAGCGTAGCAGGAAAAAGTAGCAAAGGGTCACTGTGGCAAGAAATGGTGGCTGGTTGGCATTACATCACTCAACGTCCGGGGATGTTAGGTTTATTAATTTTCCTCTTGATGCCTTTCTTTACTTTAGGAATGCTAGAGGCACTATTTACCCCTTTGATCCTCAGCTTTGCTACTGTTGCTCAATTAGGCACAGTGCTAACGGTTGGGGGTTGTGGTTGGTTGTTGGGTAGCGTGTGCATTACTTCTTGGGGAGGTCCGAAAAAGCGTATTTATGGAGTATTTGGTTTTGTAATTATGCAAGGATGCTGTTTATTTCTGAGTGGATTGCAACATTCAGTCACACTAGCTGCAATAGGCTGTTTTGGCTATTTGTTTGCTTATCCAATCATTCTTAGTTGCAATCAAGCAATTTGGCAGAGCAAAGTCTTACCTGATTTACAAGGCCGAGTCTTTGGCGTGCGTCGTTTGATTGAGCAATTACCACCGGGCATTGCTTATATTATTGCAGGACCTTTGGTCGATCGCTGTTTTGAGCCTTGGTTAAGTGCGAATGGATTATTAGCAAATAGCGTGGGTAAAATTTTAGGTGTTGGTAGCGGACGAGGTATTAGTTTCCTATTTATTATTATTGGAAGTCTAAATATTTTGGCTACTATTTTAACTTATCAATACCCACAAATAAGATTAATAGAAAAACAATTACCTGATGCTATAGGAGGTAAACCTATAAATTAAATATTTGGTTAAAAATTTAAGGAAATCTCAATCTAGACCTTTACGAAAGCAAAGTTAAACCTTATGACTACCAATGAAAAAATGGAAAAAGTTGTCCCTAGCCTGTTAGAAAAGAAATTAGAACAATTATCATATTATTTAGTGCCAATTGTGCCAATTGGTATTAAACCTAATCAAATCACCATGGCAGGTTTTGTTGCTGCAATCACCGCAGGGTTATCATTTTATTTAGCGTCATTCAACAAAATTTGGTTATTAGTTGCTATTCTAGGAATTACCACACATTTAATCTTAGATGGATTAGATGGTGCAGTAGCTCGTCAGCGTAGCTTAACCTCAAAAGCGGGATATTTTCTTGATTTATTTCTAGACTGTATTGCGTTTGTAATTATTCCTTTAGGAGTATTTTTTTCGATCTACGATCCATTAAAAATCTTTATTTTTAATGGAATAGCTTATGCTTTAAACTCCCTACTGTTAATTCATTGGGTACATTTACGGAATAAGTGGGTTTTTCCAATTTTTGGCCCTGCTGAAGCACATCTCACTTATATTTTAATGGCAATTATGACATTCTTTTGGAGTGAACCTGTTATTATTATAGGGAGTTATTCATTAGGATGGTTTGATTTAATCACCTTAATTGGTGTCCCCTTAGTGGGTATAGAGTTTGTAATCTCTGGCTATAAACTGTTTCAAGAATTGAAAAGAGAAAATTAGTCAGTCATACTAATCTGTTTGACAGATAAATAATCAAGTTTGCAAGGTAACTTAGAACACCATGAAAAAGACAACTCGACTGAAGAAATTACTCAAATCTGAATCCCTAGAATTTCTGATGGAAGCTCACAATGGCCTCAGTGCTAAAATAGTTGAAGAAGCAGGTTTTAAGGGAATTTGGGCTAGTGGCCTATCAATTTCTGCCCAGTTAGGGGTGCGAGATAATAATGAAGCTAGCTGGACGCAAGTTTTAGAAGTAATTGAGTTTATGTCGGATGCCACATCTATTCCCATACTGTTGGATGGAGATACTGGTTATGGCAATTTTAATAATGTACAAAGATTAGTTAAGAAGCTTGAACAAAGACAAATAGCTGGGGTGTGTCTTGAAGATAAACTTTTTCCGAAAACTAATAGCTTTATCAATGGCACAGCGCAACCATTAGCTGATATTGAAGAATTTTGTGGAAAGATTAAAGCGGCTAAAGATGCTCAAACAGATGATGATTTTGTGGTAATTGCCCGCATAGAAGCATTTATCGCAGGCTGGGGTTTAAATGAAGCATTAAAACGAGCCGAAGCATATCATCAAGCGGGGGCTGATGCAATTTTAATTCATAGTGCTCGTTCTACACCTGAAGAAATTTTAGACTTTAAACGAGAATGGGGTGATCGCTCTCCTGTTGTCATTGTCCCAACAAAGTATTACACCACTCCCACCCACGTATTCCGAGATTACAAATTTTCCTTAGTAATTTGGGCAAATCAAATATTACGGGTGGCAATTACAGCAATGCAACAGGCAGCAAAAACCATTAAAACAGAAGAAAACCTGCTAGCTGTTGAAGATGCAATTATTCCTGTATCTGAAGTATTCCGTTTGCAAGGAGCCAAAGAACTATCTGCAGCAGAAAAACGTTACCTACCGCCAATTAAAGAAAATGTACAAGCAATATTACTAGCAGCATCACGCGGTATTGAATTAGGGGGACTTACCGAAGAGCGTCCTAAGTGTATGCTCGAACTGTCTGGTAAGCCATTGTTAGCAAGAATTAGAGATAGCTTCCATACAGGGGGAATTAAAGATATTACTGTTGTCCGGGGCTATCATAAAGAAGCCGTCAATGTCGTTCAGCTTAACTATGTAGATAATGATGAATTTGAGACAACGGGGGAACTATTCTCTTTGTATTGTGGATTGCAAAATGTAGCACAAGGCGAAAAAGATTGGATACTTAGCTATGGCGATGTACTATTTAAAAAGTACGTTTTACAAATGCTGGTGGAGAGCATTCACGATTTAGCCATTGTGGTAGATGCTGATTGGTTGCAACGTGCTAATCGAGTACGTCCAGATTATGTATATGCCTCTTTACCCAATTCTAAGCAAGCATTCTATAGTGATGTTTATCTTAAGCAAATGGGTTCCAACATACCATCAGGCATTTGTGGCGTGTGGACAGGACTGCTGAAAGTGGGCAAACAAGTACAGCAACCCTTATTCAACGCCCTCAAAACTTTATTGCAAGACGAAAATATGAAACAACACGGGCGAATGCCAAGTTTGATTACAGAATTAGTCACTTTAGGCTATCCTGTCCATGTGATTTACATTACAGGCAATTGGCTGGATATAGATGAAGTCGAAGATATTGTCAAAGCAGGGAGTTTCTAATGATTCAAGCAGAAGATTTCATTTTAGCTGCCAAAGCAAGAGGTTTTGGCTTATATACTGGAGTACCTTGTTCATATCTCAAACCGTTTATCAACTATACGATTGATTCTCCCGCTCTGCGCTATGTTGGTGCGGCTAACGAAGGAGATGCAGTTGCCATCGCTGCTGGTAGCGAATTGGCAGGGGTTCGCAGTGTAGTGATGTTTCAAAATTCTGGTTTAGGGAACGCAGTTAACCCCCTCACCTCTCTTACTTATATTTTTAAAATTCCCATCCTGGTGATTGTCACCTTGAGGGGAGAACCGAATGGCGTACCGGATGAACCACAGCATGAGTTAATGGGGACTATTACTCAATCTTTACTAGAACTAATGGAGATTAAGTGGGAATATTTTCCCCAAGAGACTGAGCAAATTACAGCAGTTTTAGATCGGGTTGTGGAATATATGCAAGAATATCAGCGCCCCTATGCACTGGTAATGCAAAAAGGTGCTGTAGCTAGTTGTAATTTGCATTCGCAACCTATCAGCAAATCCCCATCAGTCTTGGGAGAAAAAATTGTTGGTGCTTCAGCAGTTGATTTTACTCGTAACGATATCCTGCAAGCAATTCAAGCCACAGTTAAGCGGGATGATATTGTGTTAGCAACTACAGGTTATACTGGGCGAGAACTTTATGCGATCGCTGACTTAGATAATCAATTTTACATGGTCGGTTCAATGGGTTGTGTTTCTAGTTTTGGTTTAGGGATAGCGCTAGCCCAACCTCACAGACGAGTTATTGTTATAGATGGAGATGGGGCAGCCTTAATGCGTTTGGGTGCAATCACTACTATTGGTTATGAGCGTCCTGCTAACCTTTGCCATATTCTGTTGGATAATCAACGGCATGAATCAACTGGCGGACAATCAACCGTATCTCATTCTGTAGATTTTAGTGTGATGGCTGCGGCCTGTGGGTATGAAAAAGTTGGTATAGCCACCACTCCCCAACAAGTTACTGACTGGATAACTACAATACCAAATTTATTATCTTTCCTCCATATCAAAATCAAACCTGGTACTCCAGACAAGTTACCTCGACCTAAAGTTACTCCTGTACAAGTTGCCCATCGTTTGCGACAGTTCATTAACAGTAAACAATCATTGGTCAATAGTCATTAACTATTAGTCACGGGAGAAATATTTTCTCCCTTATTTGCCCCATTTACCTTATTTTTCCCGTCTCCCTCAATGTCTATGAAGCGAACTCTTTTACTTAATCCCGGCCCAGTTACTATTACAGAACGAGTCCGCCAAGCTTTAATTCAACCAGATTTATGTCATCGAGAGCCAGAATTTGCAGATATAACATTGGATATTAAGCAGCGTTTAGTTCATGTTTATCCCCAAGCGGCTAGCGAGTATGAAGCTATTGTTATGACTGGATCTGGTACTTGTGCTGTAGAAGCTATGCTGTTATCCCTTGTACCCCGTGAAGGTAAAGCATTAGTTGTTGCTAATGGTGTCTATGGGGAACGCATGGCTAGTATGATTTCTGCTCATGGTAAACAAATAGAAATAGTTGCTACACAGTGGTATGAACCGATGAATCTAATTGAGGTCAAACAGCGGCTTGAGCAAGACTCCGCTATTACCCACGTTGTTGCAGTTCATCACGAAACCACCACTGGACGTTTAAATGATCTTGCTCAACTCGGTCAAATTTGTCGCGAGTACAATGTAGCTTTGTTACTAGATGCAGTTTCTAGTTTTGGTGCTGAAGAAATAAAATTTGCTGACTGGAATCTAGAAGCCTGTGCTTCAACTGCTAACAAATGCTTGCACGGAGTTCCAGGCATTTCTTTTGTATTAGTTCGTCGTTCTGTGTTTGATTCTCGCCCTTCTGCTGCGGCTAGCTTATATCTAGATTTGTATCGCTACTATCATGAACAAGTTAGTGGCTTTTCACCTTTTACTCAAGCTGTTCATGTGTGCTACGCTTTACAAGCAGCACTTCAAGAACTAGAAGATAGTGGTGGTTGGTTGCGACGACATGAGCATTACTGTAATTTGTCTCAGAAGATTTTTCAAGGATTGCAACAACTAGGAATCGATACTTTCCTTGATGAACAGGCTTATAGTTGCGTTTTGCGATCATTTAAGCTACCCAATCACTATACTTACGCACAAATCCACGATGCTTTGAAAGCAGCAGATTTTGTTATTTATGCTGGACAAGGTGGGCTAGCTAACTCAATTTTTCGCATTGCTAATATGGGAAATATTCACATCACTGATGTGGGAAATCTGCTAACTTGTTTTGCTCATTTACTTGCTCAATAACAGAGTATAACTTTATGACAATTAAACTAGCTGTAATTCTAGCTGCGGGTAGGGGAACGAGATTAAAAGAATTAGGTATATCTCGGCCTAAAGGTTTTTTGCACTTAGGCGACCACCCCATTATTATCGAATCAATCACCAAACTCCTTAACTCTGGAATTGAACGAATTGTGATTGTAACTGGACACTTAGCAGAGTTCTATGAGGAATTAAAAACCCATTACTCACAAATTACAACTATTCATAATCCTCTCTACGCTACATCAGGTAGTATGTACTCACTTTACTGCGCTCGTGAATTGATTGATGCAGATTTTTTGCTGTTAGAATCAGATTTAATTTATGAGCAGCGCGTAATCAGTATTGCTATCAATTTCCCTCAAAACAATGTAGTTATTTTATCTGGTAAAACTAATGCCGGAGATGAAGTATATGTAGAAACTAGCGGTGATACTATCACTGCTATGTCTAAAAATTTATCGAATTTAAATCATCTCCCTACAGGTGAATTAGTGGGAATATGTAAAATTTCTTTGCCTTTATTTGAAAGGATGATTGACTATGCCAAAACTAAATTCACGAGAACTCTTAAAGTTGATTATGAAACCAATGCCTTGGTTGGCGTAGCACAATCTTACCCCGTTCACTATACTCTAATTCCTGATCTACTTTGGGCAGAGATTGACACTACTAATCACTTATCACGCGCGAAAGAGCAAGTATATCCAAATATCGGCGTTGCTGAATTATGGTATGATGATTGAGAGTGCGATTACCAAAAAATAACACTTTACAAAACGCAGAGTTCTGACGGGTGACAACCCCGTCGAAAGCATTCCCTGTAGAGCTTTGGGACGTTTTGTGGAAAAAAAAGATGGGGTCGTGATTGTAAAAAACTGGAGTTTAGACTAAACAATGGTCGCAGCTAAAAGTAGCTGCCTTTTACTAGAAGGCAAGCTGTTACTCAGCAACTCAAGAGGTAGAAGATTAAACAGCTAATTTTGAAGATTTTTTGCGTCGAGAAACCCGTTTTTTAACAGTGGGATAGTACGGTGCTTTAGTACGTGCCTTTCCTTTTTTCCAACCAGGAGATTTTCCCCTATGTTTAGGCAGTTGAGCCGGAGTACCAATGTCAACTAAAATCGACAACATTGATTGGGCAACACGTCCAGGAGTTAAATTGATACGCTTCAGATTGCTCTCGTCAGTCGATTCTCGACCACTAAGTCCAAAGCCCGCCAGAGTTGCCAACTCATCAACGGCATTAAATCGCTCCACCGCTGGCGATTGTTCGGGAGTTCTTAAGTTAGGTAATGTCCAATGTAATCGTTGCGAATGCAAATCTATACCAATGATCCACTCCAAAACGTCGTAAATACTTAAACCAAACAGTTTCGCTTGGGTAGAGTGCGCTCTCCGACCCAAGCCAACCACAAGGGTGGAAACATTTGTGACAAGTTAAGAAAAAGTGCAAATTGTCAAGGGGGTACACAAAAAAATGTAAAATAGGCTGAAACATCTATAGGGCAAGCAGTTAAGCCCGAGTTGAACCAGTTATGATTCGCCAAAAAAAAATCAACCGAGACCATGCAAAGAAAAAAAATCGTCCCCAAGTAGAAAATGAAGTGGTAGCGAATCACCTGGAAGATTTATTAATTCCAGCAATGGCTGCCCAAAAAAGTTTTTATCGCCAACTAAATTTAAGAGATAGGATTCTGACACTACCATTAATGATGGCAGCAATATTAAGTCTTTTATGGCGAAATGTAGCAGGAGTAACAGAATTAACTAGATTATTAAATAGAGAAGGATTTTTATGGTGTGAGCCGTCGGAAATTAGTCAACAAGCATTATCGCTGAGATTTTTAACTTTCCCAGCAATTTTAGAGAGAAAAAGTATTTAAAGAATTATTGCCTCATTTTCGCCGAAAATGGTTAACAAGAAAATCAAGACCACTACCAGATAGCGTACAATTTGCCTTAAAAAGCTTTGATAATATCTGGATAGCTGATGGCTCAACATTGGAAGCATTATTTAAGAAGCTACAAAGTTTATCAGATGTGCCAATTGGTCAATTACCGGAAAAATGGGAGTAATTATAGACCTAGTAACTCATCTTCCCGAAGAAATTTGGTTTGGGGAAAATCCGAAACAAGCAGATACTAATTGGGAGGAAGATTTACTAAAAACAGTTAAGCCAAAAACCTTACTATTATTGGATCGAGGCTTCTATCACTTCGCTTTTTGGTCAAAACTAATAGACCAGAAAATTGGATTTATCACTCGAATCAAGAAAGGTGCATCTTATCAAGTCGAGCGGGTATTAACCAATACTTATGATGTCAAAGACCAGATAATTAAAATAGGTGGAGGTACAAAACAGACACCAGCTTTGACTATAAGATTAGTACAGATTCGCTCCAAGACTTCCTGGCGTTCTTATCTGACAAGTGTCCGAGAACCTGAAATATTGCCCCCCTATGTAGTAGCAGATTTATATCAAAGACGCTGGCGAATAGAATCCGCATTTTGTACAGTAAAAAGATGATTAAATCTCAGCTATTTATGGACGGGTTCCTTAAACGGAATCAAGCTCCAAATCTGGGCTACTTGGCTATTTTATGCGGTTTTAGTAGATTTAGGAGATGCGGTGGCAGATGAATTAGGAGTACCAATTGAACGGGTTTCATTAGAAATGATTTATCGGGGGATGTATCATTTTTCGGTTGCCTATCAAAAAGGAATAGCTTCTGACAAGGTTAAGTATTTTGCCGCCGACGAAAATCAAGATTTAGGGATTGTTACCCACATTCCGCACCCCAACTGGCACATACGCAAATTGAGGGGATAATAGTGAGTAAAAACACCCAAAAATCTCTGTAATGATCGCATCACTCAGTTAGGAATTCCTAAAAATTGACGTGAGGGCATGAATTAAATCTTCTTAACCCATAAAACATCAAAAATCCGACCATTAACAACTATTAAGTTCCAGCATATATCGCCCGCATTATGACAATAATACATCACTGCTGAATCAACAATTATTTAATTGTAAGTCAGTTTTACCAATCAATAATCGACTTCATTTCACAACAAGAAATAATAAGACCGACAGGTGACTGGAAACAAATTTAAGATAGCTAACCGTTCGGATGTCAAATTAGAAACTTGCTGAATTCCTTGAATACACACGGCATGAATCGATTGAAAACTTTGGAATATCCAGCGCAAAGTAGGTCGATTGGTTCCTTGGCCCAACTGATTTTTTACGGTTTTATTAGTGAGTTGCAAGTTTTGCCGGAGTAACCTTTGACCTAAAGTATAAATCAACAAACACAAACCCATTACCAAAGTTAAAGCCTCTATTCTTTCCGGCGACTTTAGAAACACGCTATCCGTAAAAAACAAGGGGTCTTTCAAAAACCCAAACCCTCTCTCTGCCGACTGCTGTTCCTTATATTTTACAATCATTTCATCAGGATTTAATTGTGAAGCATCCAGCACATTAGTAGCTAAGATAAATCTGCCACTAGCTTTGGTTGCTTTGGCTACCGCACGCTTCATCTAATTCTAGTTGTGCCTGAACTTTAAATATTAGCTTAGAGCTAGAAATGTCAGAACTGGTCGAATTAGCATCGGATTTTGCTGTCGATTGTCTGCTACTAATTTGGGTTAAATTATGATATTTTATTTCGGGAGATAAACGACGTGCTGCTGACAAGGCATCGGTGTCACAAGCAAATTCAATATTTGATAACTCTCGCAACTTTTTCTGACCCTCAATTTCAGCTTTTTTGAGTTTTTTTTCTAATTTACGTTGGTCTGCCTCACGACGCAAACTGCTCTCTACTACTAACCATCTTTGTGTAATTCCACCATAATTACTTTTGTGTTCTGACCAACGATATCCGGTCACAGCACTATCGTGAAATTCTGATTCATTTAATTGAGATACCAGTTGCTGCGCTTGTTTCAGGCTGAGTGGTACACGAGTTAACCATCTTAAATTGGTTAACATTTCGCTCCTTGGGAGCGGTATATAATGCACTGTCAGCTACCATTAAACTGTCGAGATTTAATTTGTTTTTAAAGTCTTGACAAATTGAGGCGAATATGGAATTATCTGATTCGTTTCCTGAAGCTACTCGTAAAAATAGTGGTACATCTCCATCTCCACTACAAATTAGGTCTAAAATGAACTGTTTTAAGTCGGGACTTGGCCCTTGAGAGTAGCCGTAGGTAATCTCAATTGGTATGGGAGATGTTTGATGGTTGATTGATGAATTATCTAACTGATTGCTATCTGTTTCTATGCTCGAAAAAGATACTGATGGCAATTCTTGCTCATATTTGCCATGTACATGAAATGAACTTGAGTCTAAGTGAGATGTGTCGGTTTTTAGCTCAAATTTTTGAGCCGCTGACAGGGCAATGGTTGTGAATATTTCCGTAATCCCTGCCAAATATAGCTTGTCTAATACTCTGCCTAAACGGTCATCATTCAGATGCGATGCTTGAATTCCTGCTCCAAGTAAATGTTCTGTTGCTTTCCCTTCAAAAAATTTAGAAAATAAGTATAGTGGGGCAGAAACCATCCCTAATCCATTAATAATCATGGCTTTAACTACCAGACCGGGACTCACTATTTCACCTGGTTGTTCGCCTACTAATTCATTGATTTTTTGGACAATCCCTATTTCATCAATTAGACCGGCTACCAAGCCCAGATGATCTAGGTTTTCTACTTTCATTTCAGATGCTTTCTGCATAGGCTGCTGAATCCTGATTTGAGCGTTCATCACGCTCGCCAGTTTACACTATTTTTGGTGATGATTGCTTACGGAAGAGCGATCGCAATTAACGCATTTTGGTCAGGCGATCGGGTGACGGATACGTAATAAACTTGGTTTTTTGCCGCTGGCAATTTTAACTGGTATCAGATTTAACTTATGCTCTCACTTCTATTGTCAGGAATTTTTAACGCTCGTGATGCGAGCGCGACCAAAATTATTGAGTAAAAATACTCACGCTTGGTCTCGGATGATTCACTTTTACCCCCTCAAGCAGCATATGTGCCAGTTGGGGGTGCGGAATGTGGGTTAAAAGGTTTTGCCATTGTTTGATTAAAGTAGTTAATAAAATTGAGGATGCGATTTTTCAGATCGTACTCACTGGTGAAACTTGCCATGCTTAAGTAATTTCCGCACCAAAATGCGCTCACCAAATCTCTATTTGATTAAGCCACGAAGAATGTTTTGGTGTGTAATGGAAAACAATTTGATGTGTTGGGTCACTTAAAAAAACTGCGCGAGATTTCATAGATTGAAGTATGCCGCTTTTTCCCTTAATACCGAGGTCGATATCTAAGCCTTCTTTTTCGGCGACCAAACGCACCAGTGATTCAGATTGGTGAGTATTCAGACAATCCATAATTAGATGCCATTTTTTGGCATCAGGGTCAGTTTCAATGATATGACGAATATTCAGTAAAAAATCCGATTCTGTTCTTGAATCTCCGCAAGTTGCCTCGATTATCTTACCATTCGCAATATTGAAATTAGCGATCAAGGTCTGCGTACCATGACGAATATATTCAAACTCTCTTCTTGCAACTTTTCCTGGTCGCATTGGTAAGTCTTTTTCGACACGCTCATCGGGCTTGAATCCCTGTCATTTCATCAACTGATATAGTGTATTCTCCATTTTGACGGAGTTCAATCGCAGTCAGATATAAGTTTGTAATATCTTTAACTTTTGCATCAAATTCTTCATCCACAGGGGGGGGTTAACCAGTAGCGCGAGGCGTGTGGTTTAAGTTCTGCTTCTTCTAATAATCTGCCAACATGGCGGACTGATATCAATACTTCTCGGTTAAGCTCAAAATCAGGTAGACTGGTATTGATGCGTGGATAAGCGAGGGTAAAATTGAGGCAGATCAAAGAATTCAGCTTAATCACTCCAGTCATAGAAGCAGCGTCCGTATTTAAGGCACTAGAAACGGCAATACCATCTGCTGCGATTCAACAAGCAATTGACAAGACTCATAGCCAGCAAGAACGCCAAAGAAAATTGCCATCTGAGTTGGTGATCAGTTTGGTGATCGCCATGAGCCTGTGGTCGTCGGTGTCAATGAGAACAGTTCTGAAAAATCTAGTTAATGGTTTAAGCAGGAAGTGGATTCAGCTAGGAGAGCATTGGCAAGTACCAAGTAGTTCCTCAATCAGCGAAGCTCGCCAGCGAGTCGGATGCAGAGTAATGACTCAGCTATTCGAGCAGGTCGTTCGTCCAATGGCTTCACCACAAACGGACGGGGCTTTTTTGGGTGGATTACGAGTTATGGCAGTAGATGGAACAGCATTGGTAACAAGTTAAGCCTGTATGGCAGTTGTCAAGGGGATTCCAGAAGATGCCTCAAAGAAAAATTGGTGATTGCCTCGCTGTCGATCGGGGAAAGGTGCAACAATTAACTTAACATTGGGCTTTCGTTGAGATTTAACAATACCTAAATCTTGGTTTTCTGGCGCGGCGAAATACTCGATCAGGTCAGTTGCCTTACCTTTTTGATGAGCTACATAAAAATGGTAAAGACCCCGGTAAATCATCTCTAATGAAATCGAATCTATTGGTAAAGAGAGTTGGTCAGCAACGGCATCACCTAAATCAACCAAGAGTGCATAAAATATCCAAGTCCCCCAAATTTGAAGCTGAATTCCGTTAAGAGAACCTGTCCACAAATAACTTAATCCCAAGAGCCTTTTTACGGTATTAAAAGCATCTTCAATTCTCCAGCGCCTGCGATATAAATCTGCGACGACGTAGGGAGGTAATACATGAGGATCTAGCACGCTTGTCAAATAAGAATGCCAATTTTTACCGGAACGAACTTCAATCAAACGTAAGGTAATAAATGGAGTTTTTGAAGTTCCTGAGCCTAGCCGTATCCGACTATCTCGGAGTTCGTAACTCTTGGTAAATACTTGCTCTACTTTAATTGATGCTCCTTTTTTCAAACGAGTAATGAGCGTGGATATCTCGTTCAATTAATTTGAGCCAAAAGCTAAAATGATAAAATCCTCGCTCCAGTAAGAGTAAGGTTTGAGTTGGGACTAATTGCAGAATATTTTCTTCAAGCTTAACATCAGAAGCTCGCTTGATTTTCGAGAAACCAAATCTCGGCAGGAAGCCTGGTCATTAAATCTATGACTGTTGCCATTTTTCCTGCCAACTGCCCTTTGGGTATATCTTCCAGGCTTTTGAGCTTACAAAATAATGCTTCGAGTGTTGAGCTATCCACTATCCAAATTCGGGAAAATTTGGTCAAGGCAAATTGAATGCTTTCTGGTAGAGGTCTTTGGTTTCTCTGATACCAAGCAGTTCTTAAACTTGGTAATAAATTTTTGAAGACTCCTTCAAATAAAGTGGCAGGAAAAATTAAAAATCTTTGAGACATTGCTTGTTGAGTGACTGTTGTGGGTCGGCACCACAAAAAACCTTCTCTTGCTAGCATTCTTGTGAGTTCTGTCACTCCAGCTACGTCTCGCCACAACAAGGTTAATACTGCTCCTACCATCAACGGTAAGTTGAGAATTCTCCCTCGTAAACCCAGTTGACGGTAGTAATTTTCTTGTGAGGTGATGGCTGGTGTTAATAATGCCGATAGTTGCGAGGCAATTGCCTCATCTTCCACCATCGGTCTTGTTGTTTTTTTGGCGTGGTCACGGTTGGTTTTTTGACTTTTAGCCATATTTACTGACCTACACAATCGCTCAATTATTTGTCAATTATATCGTTTGATAATACCAACACGGTACAACTATTATCGCTGACCCCGACGCTGCCGTGCTGGGGATGTGCAACTATAATCGATCGCCCGCCACTATTATCGATCGCCCGTCACTGTTATCGATCGCAGTGCCACACCAATCGAGCCAACAACTTATTAATAATGATAATCGCTGTTGGTGGGAGAGTCCGCCGCAGCCTTACTCTCCACCCTTACCCCTTTTTTGATTATCATTATTATCCAATTATATTTATGCACAAAGAGGTATTGACAAAATCTACTCCTTTCTAACTTGTTACCAATGATGGAACAGTGATAGATGTCCCAGATAGTGCAGCCAATGCCAGAGTTTTTGGGTATCCGGGAACACGTCCTGGGACTAAAGCTGCTTTCCCAAAAGTCAGATTAGTGCTGCTGGTAGAAACAGGAACTCATCTAATTATTGATGCGTTGATGTGTCCATATCGTATTGGGGAGCGGGTTCGGGTTCAAAAACTCCTCCGCTCAGTAACTGCGTGAATGCTGCTGATGTGGGACGCGTGGCTTACACTCTTATAAAATGGTCAATGCAACAATTAAACAATCTTGTCACTATTTAGGTCGATTACCTGCGAACGTCAAATTCGAGGTCGAACAAGCTTTAGATGATGACTCTTATTTAAGTTGGATTTATCCAGATGGTAAATCTCGTAAGCAAGGTGCTGTCAGGATTCAAGTCAGAATCATTGAGTACAAGATTGACTCTGATTCGGAGCAAAAAAGTTATCGGCTGATTACCAGTTTGATGGATATAAAAGTCTTCCCAGCTTGGTTATTAGCAGCAGAATATCATCAGCGATGGGAGATAGAAAGTACCATTGATGAACTTAAAACTCATCTTTTAGGTCGCAAAACTCCCATTCGTTCCCTCAAGCCTCGCGAAGTTGTTCAAGAAATTTATGGCTGGCTACTCGGACATTGGTGCATCCGTTGTTTAATGTTTCAAGCGGCAGAAACAGCGGGAATTTCACCGTTACGGATGGGCTTTACTGGTACTTTGAATGTGGTGCGGCGAGCGATTCCCAATTGTCAAAATATTGAACTATCTCAACTGCCTTTTTTTTGTCATGGGTGATCCGCGAGATTTTGGATGAAAAAATCCCCAAACGTCAGGGCAGAAGTAATCCCCGCGTTGTCAAAAAACCTCGCTCCAAGTTTCCCTCCAAAAAACCTTTTCATAGAGGTACTGGTACTCAGCACCAGGAGCTTCATTTCTCTATTCTCAGCACCGCTTAGAGCTTAACCGAGAAGTATTGGGACTGATATACTTTCAATAATGCCTTGTTTCATGATTTCCTCCGCCAGCTCGGCTTTGCTGTCCAGTGACTTATTGGTCGTCCATAATCGGACGGTGAGGAACAGGCGAGTGCAAATAACTCGGTTACTTGTTCCATGCTAAATTTTACTGGTGCCCCAACACGCTCTCGATCTTGTAATCTTTGCAAAATCGATAAGTCTTTTCCCTCACTCTCCAACCATCGGTTTCGCCCCTTCACGAGCCATCTGCCGGTTAATCTCTAGGCTTCGGGCTATTTCACGATGGTTTTGACCATCAGATGCCATGAGAATGATTTTGGCTCGTAGCACGATCTGTTGCGGCGTGTTGTGTCTCTTGCTCAACTGGTGAAGTTGATGACGCGATCCATCGCTTAATTTTAATGTTTTAGGCATTAATAAGGCCATATATGACTCCTTTATCACCTACCGAAACTGGTCTAAACTAACTATGTTATTCTACCACAAATATAGTCTGTCTACTTACGCCGAGCTGTACTAGCTTTAAAAGTACACGATTATATACACGAATCACCGCCAGTGAAGTCCGTCGTCAACTAATAGAACAATTTGGTTATAGTGATGAAGAACTACCTTCAGTAGAAACAATTCGACGAAGATTGAATGATTTGGGTTATAGCTTAAAACGAGTTCTTAAAACTAAACCCATCAAGAAGATCCCCGAAACTGAAGCCATTTTTAAACAGGTAACACAAATTAATACAGAAGCTGACCATGACCCTAATACTCTCCGAATCTCCATTGATGCTAAGGCGGCAGTCAAAGTTGGAGAATTTGATCGAGGTGGTAAAACTCGGAACTCGGAGGGAGCATCCCAATTTTGTAAAAGGGGAAAAGTATGATACAGTTCCCCTTTTATTTTAGCTGATCCCTATATTATAGGATGTAAAAAATTAGCGAGACTCTAATCAAATTCGCTTATCAAAATATATAAACTTAAACAAGTTGACCAAAAATACCTAAATAATTTTAGAGAATTTATAATAATTCATTTAAGTAAGTACACCTCAGCTTAAGCATTTGACTAATATTTTTTAACGACCATTGAGCCCCCGAAATTTTTAAGCGCCTATCAATCTGTTTGACCGTTGATTCAACGGCTCCTGACCCAATAGAACAAATATTTTCCTCGGATAAAACTTGATAATTTACGATTCGATGACGATGTTTAGTTAGGTAGTTACAAAAATTAGCAGCTTGGCGACGACCGGCGGATTCAAATAGCTTAATTGTCTCATTTACCTGACCCTCCCACAACAATTTTCTAGCTTGTTCCAGTCGTTTATTAGACCCTCCTACTTTGTGCAAGTTTTCCATTAGATGGAACCAGTCTAAGATTTCTCTCCGTCTGCCTTGAGGATTAAATTTATTAATTAAATTCCAAATTCCATCATGTCCATCTCCCAAACAGGTTAAGAGGGGACTTAAAGGCTGATTATTTACAAAATTAATTAAGCTTTCATTCTCTTGAAACTGTAGTTTAGACTAAAAAATGAGCGCAGCTAAAAGTAGCTACCTTTGAATCTTAGGCAAGCTGTTGCTCACAAAC
>NZ_JAUBTK010000072.1:0-41081 GCF_036702455.1 Microcoleus sp. D2_18a_D3 | reverse complement strand
GTCATTGGATTTCTCACCGGATGGTCCTGGATTTTACAGGCTTTATCTCTATCACATCTTTAAAAAAATGGTATAACTCAGCTTGAAAGGCGAGCAGAAGAACTGGCAGACTATGCACAGATTCCTATAGATTCTTATGAAAGAATTCGGGTCAGATTTGATACGGCTCTGTCGCGATTATCCGAAGGCATATTACCTTGGTGGAAAAGGTTGTGGCTTTGGTTTACTCGTAGCACCGAAAAAAATGTATTGGACAAGCTGAAGCAAGCTTGTGAATCAGATATACTGCAAACGTTAAACCACCCAAATACCTCTTTTCGCTTGGAAGCTCCTAGAAGTCGCAGTGTCCTAGTTGAAAATTTGCATTTTGTTCGGCGAGCGCTAGACTTAGCTAGAGAGTTACAAACAGTTCAATCTAACCAAATAGAAACTTTTGAAAATATAGTCATTTTAGAGAAAGAGTCCGAGCAATATCTTAGAGAATTAACTGCTTTAAACAACAGATTAGATGTTGTAATAGACGATTTTTACACCTTCCATAAGCGTTACCATGAAGAACACAAAAGTTTATTTGAACTATCGTGGCAATTTCTTAATCAAGAAGCACTGCGACGTAAGGAGAATGTAAAACAGGCGTTGACCCTCTATTCCAATTTTCTGTCATACCATCCTCAAGCTTGGCAAAATTTGTCTGGCAATCTGGATGAGAATATGAAAGCGTTGAGTTTGATATTTCCTGTCATCACCTGCACGTTGCTTTCAGTAAGTAATATGCTGCCGCATATCGAGGAATGTGTTGACTGTGCAATAATAGACGAAGCTGGAATGATACCGCAGCATCAGACATTTCCTTTACTGGTGCGATCTCGCAAGGCTATTATTGTAGGCGATCCGCTTCAAATTGAGCCTATAATCACTCTGAGTAACCAGAGACGCGAGGACTACTGTCAGACAGCATTTCTTAACAAAGGGTTAACTGAAAATGATTATCTTCGTTACAGTCCCGAAAAGATAGATAAGGCGACTACCTATCATCGCGCCGCCGGAGCAACTGGAGAAGATGGCAATACAGGTAATGGGATTCGTTTGATGGAGCATTACCGCTGCCAACCTAGTATTATTGAATATTGCAATAATATTGCTAGATATGGATTAGAGGTAAAGACACAACCAAGAGTCTCACCATTGAAAACAAACTTAATTGCTCACCATGTTGAGGGAAATATTGAGGGGAATGTAAATCAGCAAGAAGTTACTGCGATACGTGAGTTAATTCCGCGCCTTTTGAATCAAGGTTATTCCCTTGCAGACATTAGTATAATTTCACCCTTTAAAGTTCATGCTGATGCTTTGAGGAATGATTTACGTAGTAGAATAAATTTTCCGGGATTTCAGAAAGATGATATTGGGACTATTCATCGTTTTCAAGGTTCGCAGAAGCGAGTAATAATTCTATCCACCAAAGTATGCCGCTCGCAGGATAACTTTAGTTTTATTAACAGAAAACTCAACCTTCTTAATGTAGCTGTATCTAGAGCCGAAGAACTTTTTATTTTGGTCGGCAACCTTTATCGACTGGAGAAAGCAGGGGGCTATACCGATCTGCTTGTCAAACATATTCAAAAAAATGGATTGGTTTTCGATTATAAATCTAAATCTGACTTAGAAAATCCTTATAAAGACTCTGCTATTGATATTCCTATAGTTTCTAATTGCCAGCATTTGGAGTATTTTAATAGAGCTATTCAGGAAGTAGAACAAGAACTGATAGTAGTAACTCCTTGGATTCGAGGAGACGAACCCAAACAATTTGCTGATAATATTGTTTCAGCCTTGGAAAGAGGTGTTCAGGTGAAAGTAGTTTACGGATATGTCAATCCTGCTCGTGAAAGTTATGCAAACAATGATGATAATGATGCTGAATCTGAGAAACTTCTGAGGGATTTATTTACTTCATATCCCAAGTCGTGCCTCAGTCGTTCGCGCAGTGAAGGAACAAATCAAAGAATTTTGTTATGGGATAATAAATTGGCAGTAGTAGGCAGTTGGGACTGGCTTTCTCACCGATATCGAGATAAGTGTGATAAGTGTGATAAATCACTAATGAATCCAGACGCTCAAATACGTGAGGAGACGAGTGTTTTGGTTTCTGATCCCTTAAGCCTTGCATTATTGAAGGAAAATATAGCTGGACTCATGCAAGAAGAGTCGTAACCATTTAACAATGGACTTTAGACTTTATACAAAAGAGCAGACAACTCGAAAGCCAATATTTTTATTACTGCTACTGGGATTACCAAGAAAACGAGATGCAGAACGGCATATGTGGGGAGGCGAATTCCACGAACCACCGCGCAATATTCGACCTTCCTCATTTCCATTAATCAGCCACATACTGCCATCAGATGGTGCTTCCTGATAGTTGTTGTGGTAATAGTCAGCACACCACTCCCAGACATTACCGTGCATATCGTGTAGTCCGAAGGTATTAGCTGAAAAAATATCAACTTCGCTTGTTTCTTGACGATAAATTCCCTGGGGTTCATTCCGATAAGTTCCTTTATAGAAACAAGCTTTTGTATTTTTATCCTGTCCGCAATAGTTGGCTAGTTCTGTTGTAATGGTTGCACCAAAATGAAATGGGGTTGTTGTTTGGGCGCGACAGGCGTATTCCCATTCGGCTTCGCTTGGTAAACGATAAACCCGTTTTGTTTCCTTCGACAGTCGATCGCAAAACTCCTCGGCATCATACCAAGAAACCCGCTCAACGGGTCGATTATCCCCTTTGAAAGACGATGGATCGGGGTCGAGGTCATGCTTGATTTTTGGAAGGGAGGCGATCGCTCTCCACTGTGCCTGAGTAATGGGATACTTACCCATAAAGAAGGGTTTTACAGTAACTAGATGTCGGGGACGTTCATCCTCGCGGGATTCAAGTTCTTCTTGGGGCGCTCCCATTGTAAATTTACCACCTGGGATGGAAACCATTTCCAGCTCAACTGCACCGCCCAAACTGTCTATGAAGTGCTGCGCCTGTTTACAGCAAGGGTTAACTTCTCTCCCCTTAGCATCCACCTTTACTACTTCAAATTCAAATGTTGAGATTACTGGGGGAGAACACAGGGGTGGGATTACTGCTGCATTTCTACTGGCAGTAGAACTTGGAGGTGCAACTCCATGAATTTTTCGACTAATTTGTTCCTGCTGATCAGGCGATGCGATGAGAAAAATATTTTGCGTGGCAATATTCTGCGTGACGAGCTGCTGATTAATGTCCCCGACAGTCAGACTGCCACCGACTGTAATCTTGTTCAGCAGGTTCTGCTGAGTTTCTGGGCTTGGGTCATCTCCTGGCTGATTATTTGTCACCTCGATTTTCCTGGGTTATGTCACCAACTTTCGCATCACTTCCAACTTGCCAGTCTCTGCCTAGCAACTGCTTGGCAGAGGTTTGCCCCTCTTTGATTTGTGTAATGTTTCCTAAGTCTAGCTTCCCTGTGATCCGCAGTTTATCCAAAATCACTTGCACGGCGGGAGATTGAGACTGAATTTGGTTAACCAATTCTGTTAACCGGGCAGCAAACTCTCGATCTTCTTCCATCTGGCTTACCAATTCCGCTTCAAGTACCTGTACATTAGCCTGAGTTGGATTTGCTTCTGCTCGTGTCAGTAACCCCCCTGTACCAGCTACTTGCAATTGGTTTTTGACAGTCAGATGTACAGTCTTAATTGCTTCTGCACTTTTTTCCCAGACAGCTTGGCCTATGTTTTCACCAACTTTCTCCCAAACTTTGGGCAGTATTACCGTGATAACTGTTCCAGCAACAACAGACAATGGATCGATCATGTTTTTGTTCTCCCGTTACGGTTTGAGTAAATTTCTTTGAAAATAGTAGATTGAGGCTTATACCACTTTAGGGTTGCTTATCACAAAAGTACAGCTTTTGATCTACTTATAGCAGCCGACAGGCAGATGAGAACAAAAATTGAATAAAGGCTATCCAAGCGTTTGATGGCAGCTTGTCCTCACAGCTTAGACAAATGGTATAGTAATTATCAAATATTAGCCCGCAACCGCAATATTTTTAACAAGGTGTTGAATTGATCGGGTAAAGGTGCGATCGCCTCTATTAATTCTCCTGTTACGGGATGCTGCAAAGTCAGCCGCCATGCGTGGAGGGCTTGTCCGGTTAAATTGACGCCGATCGAACGGTTGGAACTGTACATCGGGTCGCCGACAATGGGATGTTTTATTTCCGCTGTATGCACGCGAATTTGATGGGTGCGGCCGGTTTCTAATTGATAGTGCATTAAGCAATAGTTGCCGATTCTTTCTTTGATTGTCCAGTGAGTAACTGCGGGGCGACCGCCTTTTTCTACAGGTACTACCGCCATTTTTTTGCGGTCTGTGGGATGCCGGCCGATGGGTAGGTCTATTGTGCCTGTTTCGGTATTGGGAGCACCGTAAACTATGCCTAAATATTCGCGGCGGGCGGTTTTAGTTTTGAGTTGGGCTTGCAGATGTTGGTGAGCAATGTCGGTTTTGGCGATCGCGATCGCACCTGTTGTATCTTTGTCTAATCTGTGTACGATTCCCGGCCGCTGAACTCCGCCTATTTCTGCTAGGGGACAGTGCGCTAACAAAGCGTTGACTAATGTACCGTCTTGGTGTCCGGCGGCTGGGTGGACGACTAATCCGGCTGGTTTGTTGATGATAATTAGGCTGTCATCTTCGTAGAGGATGTCGAGGGGAATTGCTTCGGCCTGCAACTTTGTGGGCTGGGCTTCAGGTAATGTGAGGTGGATGCGATCGCCCGTTTTTACTGATATTTTTTTCGAGGTGCAGGTTTCGTCGTTGACTTTGACGTTACCTTGTGATATGAGGCTTTGGATTCGCGATCGGGATAAGTCCGGTATCTGGTTTGACAGCCAAATATCTAATCGCTGATTGACATTACTGCGATCGAATTCCTCTGTATTTTCTACTGTGTAAATCTGTGCCACAGTGTCTGTTTCTATCATTTACTTTTTACTATTTTTTGCCAAGTGTGTAAAGCAAATATCCTCATCATAACATCTGTGAGTGAGTTCGCGATCGCACGGGTAGCGAGAAACCGGGTTTTTTCACGGCAATACTTCGTTTCTGCCCGCAGAGTGGGTAAAAAACCCGGTTTCTTGGGTCGGAGTGGTTAAGTTGTTTGAGTATAATCGTCAATTCTATCGACAATTGTCGCAGTGGCCGCAGCGCATTGAGGTAGCTTCCTTGGCAAACCCAAAAGCTTGCAGCAAAAATTGCCACCTACACTCGCGATGTTTGAGATATTTTGCCATTTCTTCCGCTGCGCTAAAGTTGGGTTTTTCGCCTTTTTGCTGTGCGGATTTGTCGATCGCATAATTAAAAGGATCTTGCCATTTTAATTGTCCGCTGCTGTGCAAGATTGAAAGGGCGATCGCGCTTTCGGGAAATTCGCGGGAAACTGCTTCTATATCCCCTTTAACTGGCAGTTTTTTGGCTAATTGCTGAGCTTCTCGGTATTGCGATCGCAATTTATCTTGAAAAAATTCCTTTCTTTGTTTATCTTCGGGATAAAGCAAACCCGTCGGTTCGCTAATCAATGTCAGGGCGATCGCCGATTTGCCGTCGCGTCCTCCTCTACCAATTTCCTGAATGTATTCCGATAATAGCAAAGGTGCTTGAAAGTGAACAACCCACCGGACATCGGGCTTGTTAATTCCCATCCCGAATGCTGAGGTACAAGTCACGAATTTAATATCATTGTTCAGCCAAGCTGTTTCTATTTTTCGTCGTGATTCTGGACTCAAACCTGCATGATATGCCGCTGTTTCATAACCTGCTGCGTCCAACAAATCCGCCAAATTTTCGCTATCTTTTCTAGTGCGGACATAGACTAAACCTGCTTGTTTTGGTCGAGCTTTGATAAAATTTAATAATTGCTGCTTGCGTCCTCTCGGCGTCCAGACAGTCTGCACTTGCAGGTGCAGGTTAGAACGGTAGGGACTTAGCAGAAATGCTTCGGGTTTTTGCAGTTGCAACACGTTTTTGATTGTCTGCTGTGCTTCCGGGTTGGCGGTAGCGGTGAAAGCTGCGATCGCAATTTTACTAGCTTCCGGCTTGGTTTTCAATAAAGCCGATCGCACTGTTCCCAAACGGCGGTAAGCTGGTCGAAAAGTATCACCCCACTGAACTAAACAGTGAGCTTCATCTAATATTAAACCGTTTATTTGTATTTGCGGTTGACTGATAATTTCCCAGACTGGTTTGCTGAGCAATGTTTCGGGAGACAGGTACAGCAATCTTAATTTGTTTTGTTGCAGCGATTGCATAGTTTGTCGGCGCTGCGCTGTTGGCAATTGACTGTGGAGGAGGGAAGCGGGAAGATTGCGATCGCGCAATTCTTGCACTTGATTTTCCATCAGTGCGACTAACGGCGAAACTACCAACGTTAAGCCTGTTTGTAACAAAGCTGGCAGTTGAAAGCAGATTGATTTGCCGCCACCTGTCGGCATAATTATAATTGTATCTTTCCCGGCTAATAAACTACCGACGATTTCTCCTTGGGGCGGTCGAAAGTCATCGTATCCCCAGATTTTTTGGAAGGCGGCGCGGGCTTGATTTAATGATACTGGTTCTGGTTGGTATTTCATTTTATTTATCCCCAAATCAGACGTAATGTGAGCAGTGCGTGCCCGACATAATTAAATTTTTTGTAAGTCCTGATGTACCAATAAACCGGGTGGCTGGTTTCATAGTATGCAAGTATCGAGCAGAATAAGTGTTAATTTAATAACAGTTAATAATTTTACTTTTTGAATTATGAACGCAAGCACGTTAAGCGAAGTTTTCAGCTATCGGCAAAAGACTTGTGATCTTTTCGATACAGCGGGGGCGGTAGATGCGGTGCATGAAGATGGTTTTGCGCTGATTCCTGGTGTACTCAGTCCGTCGGAAGTGGCGCAAACCAAGGAAGCACTCGATCGCCTGCAACCCTTCGGACTCGATGGTAGCAGTTGGAGTGAATTGAACCAGCATTTTAAGTGCGTTTTTAATCGCGATCGGCTGTGGCTTTCCTATGTCGATCGACCGGGTATAATTGAGTTAGCAGAAGCATTAATGGGCAGCGATTGCCACATTATCGGCATGACTGCGTGGAAAAGCGGGCCCGGTTATGATGGTTGGCGCGTCCACGTCGATCAGGTGTTTGTACCCGTGCCCGAAAGCGTGTTTGCAGATCGCACTTTTCAACTGCCAGTATGGATTTGTACAGCCCATTTCTATCTCAGCGACATCGCAGAAGACCTCTGTCCTACCTATATTATTCCCGGTAGTCACAAATCTGGTCGAAAACCAGATCGCGGGGAAGAAACTTGGAACGGACATTCCCCAGAACCTGTTTTGTGCAAAGCAGGAGATGTGCTGTTTTTCCGCAGTGAAATTTGGCACTCCGGCGGCAAAAATACGACGACAGATGGAACTCGCTACTTACTGCAAGTGCATTATTCCCACCGCAACATCGCGCAGAAATTTTCGCCTTGGCCGTGGCAGTTCAATCCCGAAATTCTCGCTACCGCTACCGAACGGCAACTGCGGCTTTTAGGCAAACATCCTGAGTCAAATTACGGTTAAGATACATTATGAATTTTGTTTGAGGCGCGATCGATAAATAAACGGGAAATGTCATATTTATTTGAGAGTTGGAGTTTTGGATTTGAGATGACGATCAATTCTAGAGGCTGGCAAATCTCCGAATATCTTCAGCAATCCAAAATCCAAAATCCAAAATCTAAAATCGCCTAAGATTGACCGTCACGGCGGCCGAGCTCGTACACGCCACCACCAATACAGGCGATCGTACCCATAGATACCGCCCAACCAGTGCCCAGAGACAATTCGACGCCCCAATTGCACAATCCGCCCACAATCAAAAAGGGCAAAATGCTCAACAGGGAAGCGTAAAACGCATTTTGAGCTTCTCTGGCTTGGCGGGTTCTTTCAAACTCGGCTTCCGAGGTGTAGAGGGATCTTTCGGCAAAATTCATCCAGCGGTTGAGTTGCAGGATTACCCATTCTGTGATGGGCGACAGGCCCCAGTATAGGGCCAAAGACCACAAGGACGCACCGGCGATCGCTGTTGCGTCTATGGCAAAACTAAAGGGAAAAATTTCAGTAAGCATTGCTTGATGTGTTATGAATTTGAGATTTTGGATGTTATCCAAAATCCCGGAACTAACTATAGTGTCAAGCAAAAGCTCGATCGAATTCAACCGCAGCACGAATTCCTCGGCCAATTTTTTTTGATCACCCCTGGGCATTTACCCGGAAGCCTTGACACGGGTTTTGGATGGAGTAAGATACACGTTGTTATTAAACTGATTCGCGATCGCGGGTAGAGCTCAAAGCCAATCTTGCAGCGAATTGGCATAATTTACATCTTGCACCTCAGAAACGGGCTCTGGGGCCCACCCCACAAAGAATGATTTTTTTGTGGGGTGGGCCCCAAAGCCCGCCCCTGAAAGCTTTATTGACAAGGGTGCAAGATGTGAGCCTAACAGACAACGCAAACTCCCACACACATTTAACTTTGAGCCGTGAAAAAAATCCTGCAAGACTCTAGAGGCCCGCTGACGGCAAAACGCTTTTTTCGTTTCAGACAGATGCTGCTGCTGGCACTTTCGATCGGCATTGTGTTGATCAGCCCTTATGTGCAGCAGCAGGTGGTCAAAGCTCAGTCAGGCTTACCAAGCAGAGTAGCGACGGGTAATTTGTGGCAAGAAGCTTCTTTTCCAGTCGAAAACTTTGAAACATACACTTCCCCCTTCGGCCCCCGTGGCGGGGATTTTCATTACGGTTTGGACTTGGCCGCCCCGGAAGGCAGCTATATCCGCAATTGGTGGGGTGGCCAAGTTGTGGAAGTTTGGGAAGATGGCCGATGCGGCACTGGTATGGTGGTGCGATCGGGAAATTGGGAACATATCTACTGTCACCTCAGAGGCCGAGTGCTAACGGCTAACGGCGGACGTTATTATACCGATCGCGAAGGTACCTTGCAAATTTGGCAAGGTCAAACAGTGCCTGCGGGTGCGAGAATTGCCAGAGTGGGGATGACCGGCCGCACGAGTGGGCCTCACTTGCACTGGGGATTGAAGTATGGCGGCCGCTGGGTAGACCCGGCTTTGGTATTGCGGGAAATGTACTCCCAACAATCTTAATTTGTCATTAGTTAGTAGTCATTAGTCATTAGTCATTAGTCATTAGTCATTAGTTAGTAGTCATTTTTATTGGTTTGTAGTAAGGAATAAAGTCCTTATTTTTTCGGTAATGAGGACTAAAGTCCTCACTACAAACTTTAATAACTAATGACTAATGACCAATGACTAATGACTCTTTACGTTGGGGCTAACTCTTTTTTTGTCAACTCGGTGTACCGAGCTACAATTTGGCGGAATTCATCGCCGTCGATCGTTTCTTCATCCAACAGCGCTTCGACAAGTTTGTCTACCAAAGCGCGGTTTTCGCGGATAATTCGGCGAGCTTCTTCGTAGCACTCAAAGGCAATTTCCCGGACTTGGCGATCGATCTTGATTGCCATGTCTTCGGAATACTCACTTCGAGAATTCCAGTTCTGCCCCAAAAACACCTCATTGTTCTGACTTTCAAAAGCCACAGGCCCCAAATCCGACATTCCATAAAGCGTTACCATCTTCCTAGCGAGGCTGGTGACTTGTTTGATATCCTCGCTGGCACCGAGAGTTACTTCGGCAGCGCCGTAAATTTCAGCCTCCGCCGCCCTTCCCCCCAAAGCTACTGTAATCCGGCTTAACAGCCAAGCCCGACTCATCAAACCTTCGCTGTCGATCATTTCGTCGTCGTACACATAGCTAACAAAGCCTGCGATGCCGCCGGAACGGGGGATAATCGTCACTTTATCTATTGGGTCAGTATTTTTGAGCATCGTCCCGACTAGGGCGTGTCCGATTTCGTGGTATGCTACCATCCACTTTTTCTTGCTGTCCAGCAGCGGGTTGAGGGTAAGCCCGATCGTGATCCGGTCGATCGCGTCGTGAACTTCTAAGTTACTAATCGTGTCTTTGCGACGCCTCGCTGTGAGAATTGCTGCTTCGTTGAGCAAGTTTGCCAAGTCGGCGCCGGAAAAGCCGGGAGTGCGGCGGGCGATCGTGTCTAGGGCCACTTCTGGGTCGAGTTTTTTGTTGCGCGCGTGAACTTGCAAAATGCCCAAACGCCCTTTGTAACTGGGTAAATCTACCGTTACTTGCCGATCGAACCTGCCGGGCCGCAGCAGGGCGGTATCGAGTACGTCGGGGCGGTTAGTAGCTGCAATCACAATCACGCCGCTGTTACCCTCAAAGCCGTCCATTTCTGTCAGCAACTGGTTGAGAGTTTGTTCGCGTTCGTCGTTGCCGCCGCCGATACCAGCGCCGCGCTGCCTTCCTACGGCGTCTATTTCGTCGATGAAGACGATGCAGGGCGAATTTTCTTTAGCTTTCTTGAACAAGTCGCGGACGCGGGAGGCGCCAACTCCGACAAACATTTCGACAAATTCCGAACCGGAGATGCTGAAGAAGGGAACGGCTGCTTCGCCTGCGATGGCTTTTGCCAGCATTGTTTTGCCGGTCCCCGGAGGCCCGATTAACAGAACTCCTCTGGGAATTTTTGCGCCGATGGCGTTGAAGCGTTCGGGTTTTTTGAGGAAGGTTACGACTTCTTGCAGTTCTTCTTTAGCTTCTTCGATGCCTGCTACGTCGTCGAACATCACGCCGGTTTTGGCTTCCATTTGGAAACGGGCTCTGGATTTGCCGAAGTTCATGGCATTTCCTTGAGATTGGGTCGATCGGCGCAGGATTGCCATCAGCACTGCCAACACTGCAAAAATCACTAGCAAGTTTACTACTAAACTGACTGCGGCGGCGTTGTCGGCTGTTTGTTTGACTTCAAAGTCAATCTTTTTGGCGCGGATTTGCGAGTACAGTTCTCGGTTGTTGTAATCGAACAGACTAACTGATTGGGTTAGATCGCTTTTTTGATTTTTTAGCCTAACCTTGGCAGTTTTTTGAGTTTCGTCTACTTCGATTTTACTGACTTGCCCTTTTTCTATGTTGTCGATCAGTTGGCTGTAACTCATGGTGTTTGGCGCGCTGTCGGCAAACACCGGGGTCGAGAGCAATATTCCTTGAGAAATCACCAAACTGCCCAGGATGCGCCAAAGATTCCGTCCTGGAATTGATTTTTTAGGATTCTGGCTCGACTTGTCTTTGTTTACAGCTAGATGCCCCAGCCATGCGTGTTTCCAAGAATTTTTCATATTGCTTTGCCCAAGGTTGAAGACTGCCAAGATTGACCGCTTGTGGTTTGCTACGTTCATTTATTTTAACAAGATGGCGGGTGTTGAATGGGTTTATCTCTCGCGGGCATCTTAAGATGCCCCTCAAGAGGGGGGGTTTTGAATCCACGGCTTCCTCAAGAAACCGGGTTTTTTACGTAATCTGCGGGCTATAACCAAGGATTTTGCTCAAAAAACCCGGTTTCTGGGCCCCCTTCACTGAACTTACCCACGCATCCTCAAGAAACCGGGTTTTTTACCGGATCTGCGGGCTATAACCAAGGATTTTGCTCAAAAAACCCGGTTTCTGGGCTGCGTCGGTAAATCTCAAATCTCAAATCTCAAATCGATGGATTTTGCTCAAAAAACCCGGTTTCTGGGCTGCGTCGGTAAATCTCAAATCTCAAATCGATGGATTTTGCTCAAAAAACCCGGTTTCTGGGCTGCGTCGGTAAATCTCAAATCTCAAATCTCAAATCTCAAATCGATTGACAGTTGCCGATCGAACTTGCTATGTTAATCATACTCGTAATGAGTACGTTTTAGTAAAGTAGTTATTGTTTTTAAGCTTTATGGTAAAAATTGTCGGCATTGGTGGAAGTTTGCGGGCTGTCTCCTACAGCCAGTTAGCGTTGAAGGTGGCAGCAGAACGGGCGCAGGCCCTGGGCGCGGAAGTTGAAATATTCGATTTACGATCGCTCAATCTGCCCTTCTGCGACGGTGAGAATGATTATCTCGATTACCCGGATGTGGAAAAGCTGCAGAATGCGGTTAAGGAAGCCGACGGCTTGATTTTGGCAACGCCGGAGTATCACGGTAGCGTCAGCGGTGCTCTCAAGAATGCCCTGGATTTGATGAGTTTTGAGCATTTGGACGGGAAGGTTGCGGGTGCGATTAGCGTTTTGGGAGGGCAAGTTAACAGCAACGCACTCAACGATTTGCGAACCATTTTGAGATGGGTGCACGCTTGGGTAATTCCCGAACAAATTGCGATCGGACAAGCTTGGAAAGCTTTTAGTCCTGATGGTAAATTATTGGATGAAAAACTGTCTGAAAGGTTCGACGAATTTGCTCGGAGTTTAGTAGAAAATACGCGGAAATTGCGAGGAATTTCTTAGCAGAGGGCTTGCTTTCGCCAATAGTCATTGGTAATGGGTAATTGGGAATTGGGAATTGGTAGTAACTAACCAATAACCAATAAGTAATGACTATTGGTAATGGGTAAGCAGTAATTGGTGTTGGTTATTGGCAATTGGTAATTTGTAGCAACCAGCTATAGCCTTTCGAGCGCAAGATGAGGTACTATCCGGCATAGGGCATAGGGCATAGGGCATAGGGCATAGGGCATAGGGCATACCTCACCACGCTTGAGAACCGCTATAATGACTACTGACTAATGACTAATGACTAATGACTAATGACTAATGACTAATGACTAATGACTAATGACTAATGACTAATGACTAATGACTTAAAATGGCATATCAATCATGTCTCCGAAAGGATGGGGTACGTCGATCGGCATTCTTCCGGGTTTTGACTCATATTTGTCTATCCACTTTTTGGCCAATTCCAAAGCTTCCTCCTCAGTCTTGGCATTTTGGACAGCGACGTGGCGGTTGCCGCGGCTATCCCAAACCTCGACGTAGAAGACTTTCTGGGATTGAATAATCCAACCTTTATAAGTGTCTGCTGGTTCCATAGTTAGAATCCTAAAATAATCGGGCGGGGAGTTCCACTGGCGAGCTAATTGTAAATATTGCCCTGCATAAAATGAATTTTACGGGGGTTTCTATAGTATTTTTGGAAAAAAGTCAGTTTTACGGTTAACCTCATGACCCGACTCCGGAAGCAATTATTTAACTGGAGAAAATATCTCCAACCTTTAGCCGCGGCGCTCGCGATCGTCCTAATCGCATCCCAGATGGCGGTATTGCCGGCATTGGCGACTGGCGTTTACGAAATGCCGGTGTTGTCGGCGGGCGATCGAACTTGGGTGTTCGACAAAGGCGACGTACTCAGCCGCAGCAGCGAAAGCAATATTAGCAGCGTGCTCGACAACCTGGAAAACAAAACAGGGAAACAAGTCCGATTTGTCACCATCCACCGCTTAGACTACGGCGAAACGACTGCCACTTTCACCGACCAACTGTTTGAACAGTGGTTTCCCGCAAAAGAAGACCAGACTAATCAAATTTTACTCGTTCTCGACACTGTTACCAACAGCGCGGCAATTCGGACGGGGGAAGGGGTGAAATCCCTGCTAACCGATGAAATTGCCCAAAGTGTAGCTGGGGAAACCGTGCAAGTCCCGCTGAGGGAAGGCAATAAATACAACGAGGCATTTGCGGCTGCAAGTACGCGCATTGCAACTGTTTTGTCAGGCGAACCCGATCCGGGTGCTCCTGAAGTTGTTGACAACATTCAAGTTGAAGGCACGTTTAAAAAAGCTGAAGAAACAGACCAAGGCAATGCCACAGTTGTTGTGGTTGTGCTGTTGGTGTTGGCGACAGTGATTCCGATGGTGACTTATTTCTGGTATCAAGGTTTTTCGTGATCGGGTGCTGATAAATTCGATCGGTTGCCGTTTTGTCAAGAAAATATGGCAGGGCTGCACTAATCTTGAACGTATTCTCTATCGCTCAACAAAGCAATTTCTGCCCGTACAAATTCCCGTCCCAGATAAGCCGCGTGATCTAACATTGTCACCGGGCTGGGGCGGGTTTCTTCTAGGATTTTGACACAAAGTTCTTTGGCGGTTCTGCCGGTAAAAAGTGTGGACTGAGTGCGTTCTACTTTGCCACGGGCGGGGATGGGTTTACCAGTTTCGGGATCGATGGCGAGGCCTCGATCGTCGATGATGTTGGTGAAATGTTTGGCACAAATTAAGCTGGTTTCGCGATCGAGATAGATGATGAAGTAGCCGCCTGGATCGAGGTCGATGTGGCGTTTGGATAGCTTGTCATCGATGGCGGTGAGATTTTCTAAGGTTTGACTCATGGTTGGTGGAAGGAAGTAAACAATAGCTATATTTTTTTTGCTATTTCTAGTTTAGTCGGCTGCGGGACAAGTTTGGCAGGTTGGTTGGTTGAATGCGGGGGGAAATTTCGGGCGATCGACATTCTATCCGATATCTGTGGGGACAGGGCATTGCCGTGTCCGGCGCTGGCTGCTGCGACTTTTAATGAGTGGTATAAGATTGAGGACTGTCACAAGACTTGTTGAACTTGATAGAATGAACCGCAGAGAACGCAGAAAACGCAGAGTGAAATAAGAGAGAGAAACAAAATATGTTATCACTGAGATATTGCACCATTTGCAATCAGCTTTTCAATGCCGGGTTGTCCTGCCCACCACCAGAAATTCACTCTTTGTGGAACAGGCCGGAAAGCCTGTTCTTGAGAATACTGCTCTTCGGTGAGTTATCATTGGGGTGAGTAATTTTGGGATTTAATTATAAATGAAATTTATAGATTTATTTTCAGGAATTGGAGGTTTCAGACAAGGCTTTGAAAAGATAGGCTTTGAATGCGTTTTTTCCTGCGAAATTAACAGCAAATGCCGAGAAGTCTACACAGCAAATTTCGGTGAGGTTCCTTTTGCCGACATCAGTAACATCAATCCCACCAATTTAGCAGACTTTGATATTTTAGTCGCCGGGTTTCCGTGCCAACCTTTTAGCATCTGCGGCAAAAAGCTAGGTTTTGAAGATACTAGAGGCACGCTATTTTTCGAGATTTGTAAAATTATCACAATCAAGCAGCCTAAAGTTATCGTTCTCGAAAATGTCAAGCACTTAATCCATCACGACAAGGGAAATACCTTAAAAGTAATTATTGCCAGCCTTGAAGATTTGGGATACAGCGTGAATTACAAAACGCTGAATGCTAAAGACTTTGGAATTCCTCAACATCGTGAAAGAATATTTATTATTGCAACTAAAGGTAAAGAATTTAATTTCTCTATACTTAAAAGCAAGTTTCCTCCACAACTCAGGGAATTTCTAGACAAGACAGGGGATTTTGAAATATTGGACAAATCCGAGTATACTTTAATTGAGTCTCCGAGAAAGCAAGATTCGGGACTTTTGTTTGTAGGTTACAGAAATAAAGGTACTTGGAAAACTGGCGTGAGGCCAAATACAGAACATTTATCGAGAGTTCACAGACAGCCTAATCGCATTTATTCGGTAGATGGAGTGCATCCCACAATTCCTTCGCAAGAAACATCTGGCAGGTTTTTTATCTACATTCCTGAGCAAGATATGGTGAGAAAGTTGACGCTGAAGGAATGTTACCGTCTTATGGGTTTTCCTGAAGATTTTAAGAGTTATCCTAGTGCGGGGGAAAGTTACAAGCAAATTGGGAATTCGGTTTGTGTACCGGTGGTGGAGGCGATCGCGCAAGAAATAGTAAGTCAAAATTTATTGTCAAATGAGCTAAATGAACTCCAGAAAAAACTGAAGAATATATACAGGTTGTCCTTTTAAATTGCTGATATCAACTTGACGGAGATTCCCATACAATTCGAGACTGTCTTGCCAATAAAAGTGCAAGCTCATCAGCCCTTGGACGGTTATCTTCACGATAGGGCAAGCCTATAATACTCCCATGAGATGAAGAGTCACGTACTACATTTAGACCTAGTTCTCGAATTTTATCTAAATCCAGGCTAGCAACTCCTTGACAATTTCTCAATGCACTCAAAGATTGCTCTATGGAAAAATTGACAGAAATACCCTGTTCGTTTATATTTTTCCGCAAATAGTAGGCGTCCGATTTGACGATCGATCTATCCCGATCTATCCATCCTTTTCGGAGAGCTCGGTAAACAAGTGTATGATCGGGTAAATTTTCAAACTCTGATGCACTCGCTGAAGATTTTTCTATCATCTTTTGTTAAACCACTGCAACCAGTAAACTAATGTTGATGATGAAGCGATATCTTCGACCGCATTTTCATTATTTGCATGGTGATAAATGTCAACTGGTTTCTCAGCACTGAAGGGACAAAAGAGGCGCACTGTACGATCGGGTTCTAAGCTTGTCCAATCTAGTGTAATACTGCCTCGATCATCTGTACCTGTAGAGCATTTTGGAAAACTGTTTCCCATGCTATCATAAGCCTCAACAACTAATTTCATCGCTGTCCTGAAAGCATATTCAGTCGGTTTCAAAATTCCGTACTCATCCTCTTCTTCTAAATCTAAAAGCTCGATCAGACGTTCAACAGTGATTCGGAAATTCAATAAACCGCTATTGCTATTGCTATCAGTAATCTCTTCCTTAGCTACAGTCATAAGATTCAATCCCTTTTAGCCGATCGCCAGTTTTATTTTAACACAGCCTCATGCTGTGAAATTTGCACTCAAAACTCGATCGTTGACGGTCGATCGATATTGGTATGAACACGGCAATACGGTGTCCAAATCCGAATATATTTGTAGGGATACAGCACTGCTGTGTCCGCGATATTTGCAAGGACACGGCACTGCCGTATCCCTACCGAAAACTCTAATTAATGAAAATTTTAAGCTTGTAGTTGGGATTCAGAGTCTGCCGGCGCTGAAGCGCAACTACAAACCTCGATTAGGCGGGAACTTGGATTTTTTCGGTGCCGGCAAGTTCAAAGGCTGCGTGAATTGCTTTCAAAGCAGTTACTCCTTGTTCCTCATCCACAACGCAGCTAATTTTAATCTCGGAAGTGGCAATCATTTGAATGTTGATTTGCTGGCGGGAAAGCGCTTCAAACATCTTTGCCGCTACTCCCGGATGCGCTACCATCCCGGAACCGACAACGCTAACTTTGGCGATTTGTGTATCGACTGCTACTTCGCCCCATCCAAATTCGGGGGCGGCTTTTTCGAGGGCGTTTTTAGCCGCTTCTGCGTCAATTTGTGCTACGGTAAATGCAATGTCGCGAGTTAATATGCCGTCAATATTGTGACAGCGCTGCGACTGAATGATCGTGTCTACACTGATATTTTCCTCGGCTAAAAGTCCAAACAGTTTTGCTGCTACTCCGGGTCGATCGGGCAATTGGCGAATTGCTAGACGCGCTTGATTGAGATCCAACGCAACGGCGCGGACTGCGGGCGGTTTGTGGGAGGATGAACGCAGCCCAATAGGGGAGTTGGCAACATCAAATGTTTTGCAGAGTTCGGCAACAGCCCGATCGCAATCTTCGGCATCTATCGCACAACTAACTTTCACCTCGGATGTAGAAATCATTTGAATGTTAATTCCTGCATCCGCTAAAGTCTTAAACATCTGCGCGGCTACCCTCGGACGACCGATCATTCCCGCACCCGCAATGCTAACTTTAGCTATTGGCCGCTCTTCTGCTTTCACTTCCGGTTCTCCCAATTCGGGGCGAGAATTCTTGCCGAGGGCGGGGATAATTGCGTCTGCAACGGCTGCGGCTTGTTGCAGAGATTTTCGCGTCACGGTGAAGGCAATATCGTTAGTATTTCCTTCATGAATTGACTGAATAATTAAGTCTACATCGAGGTTTTGCTGCGCGATCGCACCAAACAACCGCGCAGCTACGCCGGGGCGATCGGGCAAACGCAGTAGCGACACCCCTGCCTGATCCAAGTCAAATTCCACCGCATCCACCGCTTTTGCGAGCTCCAAGCCCTCCAAAGGCCGGGGTTGCGGGGGTGGGGACACTACACGGGTACCGGGGGCGTCACTCCAGCTAGAAAGCACTACTAGGGGCACGCCGTAATTCTTGGCAATTTCTACCGCGCGCGGGTGGAGGACTTTTGCGCCCAAACTCGCCAATTCCAGCATTTCGTCGCAAGTGATTTCGTCCATTAATTGGGCGTCGGCAACCAAGCGCGGATCTGTAGTCAGAATTCCGGGCACGTCGGTATAAATTTCGCATCTGTCTGCCCGCAGCGCTGCAGCGAGGGCAACTGCTGTTGTGTCGGAACCGCCACGGCCCAAGGTGGTAATTTCCAATTCTCCGGCATCGGCGATACCTTGGAACCCAGCAACCACAACGACTTTACCGCTTTTTAACTGGCTTTCAAGCCGATTCGGGTCAATTCGCAAAATCCGGGCGCGGGTGTGGGCGGCTTCGGTGACAATGCCGACTTGGGCGCCGGTAAGGGAAATTGCGGGCTGTCCCATTTCCTGCAATGCCATGCTCAAAAGTGCGATCGAGACTTGTTCCCCAGTGGAAAGCAACATATCCATTTCCCGCTTGTTGGGATTTGCGGAAATTTCCTTGGCGAGTTTAACTAAACCGTCGGTGGTTTTGCCCATCGCCGAAAGTACGACAACGAGAGAGTTGCCGAGCTGTGCTGTTTTTACTACTCGTCTGGCTACTTCCAAAATGCGATCGACTGTACCAACCGAGGTTCCGCCATATTTCTGAACAATTAGTGCCATAGGACTTACACAAAAAGTGATGCAATACTTAAGTTAATATACGCAAATTTTTGATAATAACCGATGAATGTTTATATAGTTTCTGAGGAGGCTGCTAGGCGATCGGGTTTTTACCGCACATGATATTCCTAGGGACACTGAATTGCCGTGTCCCTACCGGAACCTGCGACTGATGGGAATTTAGATTTTTGATTAAAGAATTGAAGAATTGCCAATGACTTAGGAAGAACCCAATCCCGATAATCATCAGTCATCCCCAATCTAACATCTAAAATCTCAAATCTAAAATCGAATTACTCGCCTTCTAACTCTCGCAAACGCGCTTCCAAAGCTTGAATTCGCAACTCAGCTTCTATGCGCCTTTGTCGTTCTTGTTCTGCCACTAATTCGGCTTGTTCTGCCCGTTCCTCGGCGGCCGGCAGCAAATTCCTGGAAGCATCCCACCAGCGCAGCCAAGGCAGTTCTACGCCCTGATAAACCCCTTGCCAAATGCCTAATTCCACTCCTATTTGTGCGATCGGGTAATGTCCGCGCTGATTTTGTGGGACTAACTCGAAGCGATCCTCTACCAAATGATACACTTCAACTTGTGCCTTTTTGACTTCATAAATGCCGTAAAAAGCAGGCCGAATTATCCGCTCGTAAATCCAGAATTTGCCCTGGCGAGGAGTCCTATCTCTTTCTTCACTGCCATCACCAGAAACAAATTCAAGTACAATCAGGGGTGGCATTAATTCCTGCCAGATGACATAGGAGCGGCGCATATTTCTGTCAAGAGTTGGCGGCACGTCGGGCACGTAAAACCAATCAGGCGCTTCGGCTCCTCTTTCTGGCGGTACCGGGGGCCTGGCCACTCGCCAGTAAATACCGGAATCTTGACCGATGCAGTATTGTCCGTCGGGATGAATTTGGTCTAAAATGGGTCGAATTGATGTTGTTAACAGGATGCTTTGAGGATGTTCTTGGAAGTTTTTAACAAAAGTACCGTCGGAGTCTGGTAATTGAGTGTGGTCTGGGAAATCTGTTGCTATAATTTCTGGTTTTTCGGTGACACTCATGTTGACCTCTTGAATGTTGAAAAATTTTACTTATAATTGGTGAATGAGAGATTAAGGCTATTAGGTCATTGGAAACCTCGGATTGCTATATAGAAAATTTTCAGAAATATGAGTAAGTACAAGTTAATTATTTTTGACTTCGATGGCACTTTGGCAATTACTCACAAAGCTATTGTATTTTGCTTTACTAAAACTTTTGAAAATTTCAATATTACTCCACCTACTGCTGATACTATTATCGGTACCATCGGCATCAATTTACCAAATACTTTTAAAATCCTCCATCCGGCGATCGAGGAAAGCGCAATTCCTGAATGGGTTGAAACTTACCGCTCTTATTATCGGGCGGAAGGTGAAAAGCAGGTAGAGTTATTTACCGGGGCCAAGCAAGTGTTGCAGTTGGCGTGCCAGTCGGGATTGAGCCTGGGAGTTTTCAGCAATAAACACGTTAGTTTTGTGGATTTGTTACTGCAAAAACTGAAAATTCACAGTTTTTTTGATTTAATTTTAGGTGATAATGGAGAAATAATTATGAAACCAAACCCAGCGGTTTTTCACTCGATTATTAAACCGCTGTTCCCGGAGTTGGATAACAGTCAAATTTTAATGGTTGGCGATACGGCGATTGATTTGCTGTTTGCTAAAAATGCTGGGATAGATGTTTGTTGGGCGACTTACGGATATGGCGATCGCGATCAGTGTCTCGCCCTAGAACCGACTTTCGCGATCGACGATATTTCAGAACTTGCTGTGTTCGTTCAACATTAATTTTTACTGGTTTTTTATTAGCATATTTTGAATCGTTTAAGTCCTAGGTTTTTTATTAAAAATATTTCAATAGAGACTCCTGGTATCTGATTTTGGTTCAATAAAAAAAATAAGTGCGCGAATTTGTAAGCTACCTAAACCCTACCAAGTAAACCATACTAAAGATAGAGTGATCCCAAGAACAGCTATTATAAATTAACAAGTAGGATTCCTTTGAAGGTAGAAGGCACAAGGCAGAAGCAAAGAGAAAAAAACGAGGGAAGCCAGATTTTTTTTAGGTAGAATTTACCGCCCACATTCTGCATAATAGCCTTCTAACTTCTGCCTGTGGAAAACAGGCAATTTTGTTAAAGTCTAGGGTGTGCTGCCAGTCGGGATCTACAATAAACTCAATTTATAGAAACTCATGCAGATAGATATAAGCATTCCTTCTGAAACGCTATCGCCGACTCGTACTGGCGGCACACCGAATTTAATAGAAGAAGTATGGAGGCTGTACGATCGCGCCCTGGCAGCTACCAGCAACGGCATCGCGATCGCGGACGCTACCCGGCCGGACAAGCCTATAGTCTACTGCAACGGGGCTTTCGAGCGGATTACAGGCTACAATCGCAGCGAAATAATCGGGCAGAACTGCCGCTTCCTGCAAGGCCCGGATACCGATGGCGCAGCCGTCGATCAAATCCGCGTGGCCCTGAAAGAACAGCATGACTGCAAAGTAGTTCTGAAAAACTACCGCAAAGACGGCACCGCCTTCTGGAACGAACTCACCATCTCGCCGGTGCGCGACAGCAGCGGGATCGTTACCCACTTCATCGGCGTTCAATCTGATATCACCGATCGCTTCCAAGCAGAAGAAGCCCTCAAACAAGCCGAGGCAAAATACCGCAGCATCTTTGAAAACGCCACCGAAGGCATATTTCAAACCGCCCCAGACGGACGCTACCTCAGCGCCAACCAGGCACTCGCCCGAATGTACGGCTACGATTCCCCCTCAGAACTGATCGCAAAATGTTCGGCAAAAAACCTTTACGCCGATCGCACCCGCCGCGCTTCCTTCATGGCAGAAATCAGCAAAAACGGCTCCCTGAAAGAGTTTGAGTCCTGCGTCCGCCGCAAAGACGGCAGCACTACCTGGATCTCGGAAAACGTTCGCGAAGTCCGCGACGAAAGCGGCGAACTCCTTTACTACGAAGGAACCGTCGCCGAAATCGCCGATCGCAAGCGCGCCGAAGCAGCCCTGCGAAATCAAGAATATTGGCTGAAAACCGCGATTAACGCCGTGCCCGACGCGATCAACCTCACAGACAGCGAAGGGCGCTGGCTGATTGCCAACGACTGCGCCCTCCAACTTTTGGGCTGGGAAACCGCAGACTACCAGGGCAAAACTACTGCCGAACTAGCTGGCGCCGCCGATCCGAGAGTCAGAGAAATCCTGCTAACTTGGCAGGAAACCGACGAAACCACCTGGCAAGCAGGCACTCTTACCTCCAGCCGCCAAATTGTCTCCTTGCCCACAGGCGGCAGCAATTTGTTTGAAGTGCGGAAAGTGCCGCTGTTCAACCCCGACGGTTCGCGCAAAGGTTTAGCCGTCGCGGGGCGGGACATCACCCAGGAAGTAGAAGCGGATGCAGCTTTGCGAGACAGCGAACAGCGGTTTCGAGCAATTTTTGAACGCGCTGCGATCGGCATGGTAGTCGCTACCCTCGAAGGTGTTGCGCTCGCCACTAATCCGGCATTTCAAACTATGCTAGGGCTATCGGAAGCTCAACTGCGGGGTGTCGGCCTCGACGACTGGGCGCACCCGGAAGACGCGCCAGTTTCGGGGGAGTTGCACCGACAGTTGGCGGCGGGCTCCCGCGAAGCTTACCAAATCGAGAAGCGCTACCTCCGCCAAGACGGCAGCATCAGGTGGGGACGCCTCAGCGCCTCTGTCATCGACAGCAGTCAGGGAACGCCACAGTTTATTTTGCAAATGGTAGAGGATATTACCGATCGCAAACAAGCCGAGTCAGCTTTGTTCCAAAATGAGGCTAAGTGGCGATCGCTGATTCTCAACAGTTCCGACATCATTACTATTCTCGACGCCAGCGGTCGCATTGTTTACGAAAGCCCTTCTGTAGAAAGAGTTTTGGGCTACGAACCCGATGAAGTCGCCGGTCAAGTTGCTCTCGATTTGATCCACCCTGACGACCAGCCCTCGGTGATGTCCGACGGCGAAAAACTGATCGCAAATCCAGGCGATCCGATCGCCCTAGAAGGTCGGTTCCGCCGCGCTGACGGTTCTTGGTGTTTTCTCGAAGGTGTCGGCATCAACTTGCTAGCAGACCCCGCTGTGAAAGGAATTGTGATCAACTCCCGCGACATGACGGCGCGCAGGCAAGCAGAGTACCGCCTCAGCAAAATCAACGAGTGCTTTTTGGGATTCACCACCGACGCCGCTGAGAACATCCAGCGGCTGACATCCTTAGCCGGCGAGCTTTTGGGCGGAAGCTGCGCCATCTACAGCCGCTTAGGTGGCGGACTGCTGCACGCAATCGGGACTTGGCAAGCGCCGCCGGACTACCCGCTGGTCGATCGCGCCGAAGGCCACGTCTGCACTGACGTATGCAGCAAAGGAAGCGATCGGGCTGTTGCCATTCCTGACTTGCAGAACACAATCTACGCCCAAACCGATCCCGCTGTCATCCGCTACCAACTGCGAAGCTATCTGGGACAAGCAGTGCGGCTGGGCGACAATTACGTGGGTGCCGTGTGCGTTGTCAACACTGAGTCGATCGCGCCCACAGAAGCCGACTGCAAGCTGATCGGAATTATTGCCGGGGCGATCGGAGTTGAGGAAGAACGGGCCGCCGCCGCCGATCGCGATCGGCAAAAATCCCAAGAACTGCAAACAGCTTTGAGCGACTTGCAGCAAACTCAAATGCAGTTAGTACAAACCGAAAAAATGTCTTCCCTCGGACAGGTGCTAGCAGGAATTGCCCACGAAATTAACAACCCAGTTGGCTTTGTCGCCGGCAACCTCTGCCACGTCCGAGGCTACGTTCTAGACTTATTAGAAATCGTGCAAGTGTATCGAGAAGAGTACCCAAATCCTCCAGCAAAACTTCAGCAACAAGCCGATGATATAGACTTAGAATTTCTAGCAGAAGACCTGCCCAAGTTGCTCAATTCGATGCAGACCGGATGCGAGCGCATTGTAGAAATTATTCAAACTCTCCGCAATTTCTCGCGGGCGGACGAAGCTAAAATCAAGACTGCCGACATTCACGAAGGTTTAGAAAGTACCTTGTTAATGTTGAACACCAGGCTGAAAGCCAAGGCCCAATGGCAGGGCATTAAAGTGATTAAAGAATACGGAGAACTGCCGCAAATAAACTGTCATCCCGGACTCTTAAATCAGGTATTTATGAATGTATTGGCAAATGCGATCGACGCCTTGGAAGAAAGCAGCAGCCAAGCCAAAGACACCGCAGATTCTACCTTTCCTACTATCACGATTCAAACTGAAACGATTGATGACCAGATCATTTTAATTCGGATTAAAGACAACGGTCAGGGCATTCCCGAAGATCAGATTGTGCGTTTGTTTGACCCGTTTTTTACCACAAAACCCGTAGGTAAAGGCACAGGTTTGGGTTTATCAATTTCTCACCAAATTGTCGTTGAAAAACACAACGGCAAATTGCAGTGCCTCTCAGAACCCGGTAAAGGTAGTGAATTTATCATCGAAATTCCAATTAAGTAGAAGGAAAAAGGAACCGTCCTGGACGCAGTACGATATCCAGAAACCGGGTTTTTCCAAAAAACCCGGTTTCTTTTGGCTGCAACGTGGGTATCTTGTATGGTGCGTCGCTACCAGATTTTCTATTTTAATTGCAGATTGGAGGGTAGCGACGCACCCTACGGTATCTATTTATGCTGGGAATTAAAAACTAAACTGCGTCCGCAAATTGCCCACAAAAATTGTCGGGTTGTTATCGAAATTATTGGCATTCCAGATCGCATAAAATGCCGGCACGAGCGAAATATTCTCGGTGACAGGGAAATAATAAGTGGCTTCAATTTCGTACTGCTTGCCACCATTCCCCCCGCCAGAAACCAGAAACCTCCGACCGCCAGTAACGTCAAAAGGTACTAAAAATGAGGCCGTAAACACAGCTCCTTTTTTGAATAAATCAGGAAGTGCAAATCCTAACATATAAGATTGAGTTTTGATCGTGCCGTCGGGTCGGTCAGTCTTGGGAAATATATTGGTTTCGGCGTAGCCGTAGCGGCCGAAAAGACCGAAACGGCGGCTGAGCGACCAATCGAAATTAAAGCTATAAGTATTGGCAGTAGCATTGCCGAGACGGCCACCGAAACCGTCATCTGCCAAACCGTTAAGGGGCCTGCCATTCGGTGCTCCGATTAGCCCGCCAATTTGCTGGATGTTGGAACGGCTGTACAAAAACCGCAAATTTGCCCGATCGCTCGGACTGAATGTTAGTTCGGCGGTACTCGTATTTGTCCCACCAAACAAGCCTTGAGACGGATTGGAAGCCGAATTAAACACCGAACTGGGCAAAAATTCCATACTCTCGCCCAAATAGCCTAAACGCAGTTTCAATCGGCGGCTGATATCCCACAAAGCCAAAGCACCTGCGCCGCGTTTGGTAGCAGTTAACAAAGTGCTATTGTTAGAATTAAAACTGCTCGCACCGTCCACGAAAAAGCTAAAATTATTGTTGTCAAAGTAGCGGTAGAAATTAATTCTGGGGCCGATTACTAATTGCAACCTGTTGCTAACCGGGAACTGATAATAAAGTTCTCGCAGGATAACTTCATTGGGATTCACCCCAGCAGTCTGGTCGAGAAAAGGAGTGCCAAAGGTATTAAAAAGACCCGGAGAAGTATACTGATTGGCTGGTGAATTTCCGTTACCTACAGCTAGCTGTGTAACCAATTGGTCTTTGCCTGTAAAAGAAGTAGTGAGGGTTAACCAAATTAAGTGGCTGAAAGTAATTTCTGGGTCGTCCACTCTCTGCACGATCGGTCTGTTGGTGACAGGATCGCGTCCGGCTACTCGATCGAGCGGAGCAGCATCTGCATTTATTGCTTCAACTCGGACTCCCTTGTCCGCAAAAGCTCCACTCAGATTAAACCAAGCAAATCCGTTGAGTTTAGTAGTAGTTGAAAATTGGTTGGCCTCCAATTCGGCCGTGCGGGCTTCTAAAGCATCTACTCGACCGCGCAATGTAGCTAATTCGGCTGCAAATTCTTCTTGCAATCTTTGCAAAGCAAGTAAATCTTCTCGCTTGACTAAATTCCCAGTAGAACCGCCAAGTTGTTTGGTAATTTGGTCTAAGCAAGCGTTTAATCCGGCGGCGAATTCATACCGAGTCATTGCTCGATTGCCTCGGAATGTGCCGTCTGGATATCCCGCAATGCAGCCGTATCTTTCTACTAGGGATTGCAAGGCTTGAAAAGCCCAATCTGTCGGCCGCACGTCGGAGAGTTGGGAAACAGAAGTGACTTGTGCTGCGTCTTCTTGTATGCTGAGGTCATCAGCGGTGCCTGTCTCGCTGCTGATGTCGGCAACTTTGCTGGCTTCAGCAACTTGTTGAGACTGAGGAGAGTTTGCAATTTCTAACTTCTGTGGAGGCAATTCGCGAATTGCCTCCGTTATTTCTGGGGTGGTTGTTGCACGATCGACTGTTGCTATATCTGTTTGCGGTAAAGCACGATTCACCCATGCTATATCTGTTTGAGGTAAAGCACGATCAACTGTGGCTGCATCTGTTTGGGGTAAAGCACGATCGACTGTGGCTGCATCTGTTTGGGGTAAAGCGCGATCGACTGTTGCTGCATCTGTTTGAGGTAAAGCACGATCGACTGTTGCTGCATCTGTTTGGGGTAAAGCGCGATTCACCCATGCTATATCTGTTTCGGGTAAAGCACGATCGACTGTTGCTGCATCTGTGTCGGGTAAAGCGCGATCGACTGTTGCTGCATCTGTGTCGGGTAAAGCGCGATCGACTGCGGAGTTAGTCTCTGCGGTAATCGCCGCTAACTGCGGTATCTCAATCTTACCTGCTGCCAGCGCTGCGTCTGGGGTAGCCGTAGGGACGGCACTCGCTTCTAGCGCAACTTCTGGAGTTGAGGTATCCTGAATTTGAGCTGTTGCGGAGATCGGCCCCAAAGGCACTGCCGCACCAGAAATCAAGAAAGACAGCCAAAAAGCTTTAACCGAGGTTGCATTATTCACCATAAAACTCACACCACTTGTGGAAAATTAAATCTGGCCAAGCTTAACCGATAAGCTTGCTTATAAATGTATTTTTTTTAACAAATTCTTATAAATAGTTAAAACTATTTTAGGAAGCGCTCGATTCCCCATCACTAATCACTGATGACTACTGACTCCTGACTAATTCCCCAAATGAAGTTTTTATTAGTTACAGATTTAGACAACACGCTAGTCGGAGATGACGAAGCAACTCAAGTTTTAAACCAGCGCTTGCAATCACAGCGATCGCAAATTTGTTTGGTTTACGCTACCGGGCGTTCTTATGCTTCAACTTGCGAATTAATTGCCCAAAAGCAACTGCTAGCACCGGACTATTTGATCGCAGGTGTAGGCAGTGAAATTTACAAAGACGGAACCCTCGATTTAGATTGGGCGGAATATCTTTCTCAAGGCTGGGATAAAATGGCGATCGCCTCTTTAGCTCAGCAGTTTTCCCAGCTTAAACCCCAATCCCCAAAAGAACAAAATCCTTGGAAAATCAGTTATAGTCTGGAACCAGCAGCAGAAAATAGCTCGACTGTCCAGGCTTTGCAGGAAAAGTTAACTGAATCGGGACTGCCAGCTCAAATCATTTTTAGCAGCAATAGCGATGTGGATCTTTTACCGCAAACTAGCAATAAAGGCAATGCCCTTACTTATTTACAAAAACGCCTACAAATTCCATCTGAGGCAACATTAGTTTGCGGTGATTCTGGCAATGATATCAGTATGTTTGAACAGGATGTCCGGGGAGTAATCGTCGCTAATGCTCTATCAGAACTCTTAGAATGGCATCGCGAATGCGGCACTGAAAATCATTATTTAGCTGGTTCTGCTTGCGCTTGGGGAATCATGGAAGGAATGGCATATTTTTGGGAATTTTGATTGCCACAAATTCCCTTTGGTTTGTAGTGATCACTGAAGTCCTCATACAAATCAGAGGACTTCAGTGATCACTACAAACGCACCCAAAGCACCCCAAGTCCTGCAAACCGTTAAGTAGGTGTGCAGAATTAATTACACAATATTTCTACTGAAACCCTTGCCTAGCAAGGAGTCTTTATGTAATTAACTCTCTTTTGTCACTTTCGGCAGAAAATAATGTGGGATGGTTATAGCATAAGACTTTTACCAAAAACCTTGATTTGGGCCATTCTGTTGGAAAATAAATGCTCAAATCCTTGATAAACCTACAGTTGAAAATTTGGTTCTCATTTTTAATTTCCCAGAGTGACAAAAGAGGGTTAATTTTGTGTGGTTACTTAAAATCTGTTCAGGAATCTCAACCGCGTATCGATCGAACCTGCGAGTTGCGATACCATCAGCGTGTACTGCTTTATCAAACCTAATCGAACTTAACTTTAGTTACCTCAAGCGAGTTGAAGTTTATTTCCTAGCCTGTTGGGCCCAACGTAGTGGAGGGAGTCGCCTATTCCTCGATCGCCAAAGGTTCTATAGTTAAGTTGAGCGCCTAAACCTAAATTACTCTCTCTATAAAAACTTATCTTTCTAGATGAACAAGATGTAGGTTGAGTCAACTATTTGCCCCTTTAGTTCAGTTCGCCAACGCACCGCCACATGGAACAAAATACTTTACCCGTAGAGGTGATTCTCTCTCACCCCCGCCAATATTTAGGTAGCCTTCGGCTGGATTGGACGCCACAACCGGGGAACTATGTAGATTTAGAGGGACAAACCTACGCTGTTTTGGAACGCCACCACCGCTATCAACTCAAATCCGGCCGCTACCGACTGCAAAAAATTGCCCTGTACGTGCAGTCGGCCACACCGCCGACGGAAAGAACTTTTGTAAGCGGCATCTGGGTTATCGGAGATGCTAGCTGTCGCTTTAATGCTCGATCGGAAATTCTGCGCTGTGCTGTCAATCCCAATGGCCCGTGCAACTGCTGCTGCGATTACCAAAAGTCTTGAACCATCAAGTCAATCGATTTTAGATTTTAGATTTTAGATTTTAGATTTAAGCATTGACCCCACGGATAAATTCGGGGGCGCCTTTATCGGATACAGGTTTTTTATTTCTGGACGGATGAATCCGGGGGCTTGTATCCTGGATGCTTTCGGTCAGTACACAATTCCACCTCGTCCAACCGAGAGTGCCGAGAATCTCGGCGTCTCCCTCAATTACAAGAAACTATCACAACCAACTAGCAACTCTGGAATCGAATTTAACTTCTTCAGGAACGCGGTAATCTATCTTCTGATAGCTGTGCAGCACGTCGCGAATGCCAGTATGAATCAAATTTTCTATGTGCAGCAACTGTTCTGAAGAACAGCGAACCTGAACTGTTTGGTTTGACACAGACTCGCGGGAGTCGATCGCAGTATATCTATTAGGAACTCGGCTGAGCACATAAGCAATTAAATCCTGTCGCAATCCCGAAGGCGAAAAAGCTTGTTGGTATGGGTGCTTCGGATAAGACTCCAAGATAATTTCTACTTCCTCTGTGACTACAGCTAAGGTAATATTGACAAGATTTTTCTGCATTTTCCCCGTCCCCAAACACTCGTTAACTAATATTTTTGTGGCCGTTCTCGATCTCGTCTGATTTCTCATGAATTTTAACCGGCTGCTAATACCGCCCATCGTTCTTCGGTCATCACCAGCTCGAACTCGGAACTTACCTCTTCTATAACCCGCAGCACGTAGCAGGGAATCTTGTCGGATAAAATAGCACTTGCCACCGTACCAGTGTGAATTTCTAAGACTGCTTCAGCAGCAGCTTCAAACATCAGTCGCTGTCCCGGAAACATCACTCTTTCAAAGTACCAATTAGGAATGTTCCCAATCCGAACCACCTGAACTTGGTTGCTAACATTTGCGTAATAGCACAGAATCTGGTTGTTACCTTTATAAGATAGCTGATCAGACATTTAAAAAATCTCCACACTCTTTCAAAAACTTACTGAGACTTGGCCTTGCCTGTTAGTAGCAATTACGAGTTTGGCTCTTGTTCAAACGACCGACTTATTTTTGGGGTGTTATTCGAGAGCGCGAATCACCAGAAAACGAGCGAGAAGCCCCGGGCTACCGACATGGGGAGGAAAGCGGCTGCGACTTCAGTCGCCTTGAATCAAAATCCATAGGAATAGCCATCTTTTTTGTGAATAGGCTTGCAATATTTATGACTAATTCCTGCTACTCTTCCCTTCGTTGTAGCAAGGTCGAACGAGCCGGATGCACGACAAAGAACTCGTCCCACATAATAGCCGACTTTCTTGCCTGCGGTGACTGTCGCGCCAACGATATCGCCAGTCTGAAAACAGAAATGAATTTCCTTTCTCGACTTGTGACGAATTGGGAAGCCAAACCGATCCGTGCCACACATTTGTCGAGTACCGTGTCCTGCTGCTTTTATTAGCAGCGGTTGAGAAGTCGGCACCTTTAATTCTTCGACTTTACCTACGCAAGCAGCATCTAACCAGTGAGATTTAGGTAGCTGCAAACGAGTGCGATTGAATTTTGTCAAGCCGCCACTACCAGTAGAAACTGGTAAACCAGTCATACGGAGTCGATTAAATAACGCCCAACGAGTCGAATTAACGGCTGCTGCGTCTTTTAAGGGACGTTGTGCTTGAGATAGAATCCGCTTCAAAATCTCTGGCTTTTTAGATAGGAATTGCTCAACATCTTGAGTGCCTTTCTTTTTGTTGCAAGCATCGCAAGCAAGACAAAGATTAGAAATGCGATTAGATCCACCTTTGGCTTTGGGATGAATGTGTTCGACTTGTAGCGGTGTATCCGTAACTCCACAATACGCGCACTTTCTATCCCATTTGTTTAACAAATATTCGCGGATCTCGTAACCACATAAAACGCCTTGCTGATATTCCAGTCCATTAATCTCTGGATTTTCTAGTTGTTGTAAGTCGAACCGCACAAGTTCTTGAACAATAGAACCAATGGGAGCGACTTTCATCAATCTAGTTGCCCAGGTTAGGGTTGTTTCGACACGATGTTGTAGGCTGGGAGCCAACCACCCTTTCGGGCGAGTTCTATTTAGAAATCTAGCTTTCCGATAACGAGTATGACGATTTCTCCTACCTCTACGCAATGAACGGCGAGACTCCAAACTAGCTTTAATAGCTTGACCTCGGTGAGTTAGCTCTGCACCAAAGATTATATTCTCTCCTCGCACTAATGCGATTCCAGTAGCCTTGGAGCCAGGGTCTAATTTAAGAGTGATTGGTTCCTGGGGTGCTGTTATCTCTACCTTGAGAATGAGTGTGAATGGATATCTTTTAAAAACAGCAGCTTTGCCAGTGGTTAGCAATTTGCGAGCCAATCCTGGACGAATTGGATTGAGCGGTCGTTTGTGGATATCAAGTAGAAAAACGAAATTAGACACAAAGTCCTCCATTGCTGGGTAAAGTTCGCTTCGAGAATGTTTTAGGAGCTTGTTATGCCAAAAGCACTGGTTTAACCCCGTTAATCCTGTTTAACTTTTGGCGATAGAGCGGAAAACTAGCGTCGCATTTTCCGGTATCATGACTCTAAAAACGTAGGTCTAATCCTGTCTCTGGTAAGGTTCGGGCTTTCTTCTTGCACCGCTCGGAACGAGCCGGACTTCCTAAAAGCCCCCGCTTTTAAGCGTGGGGTTCCTTACATCCTCAGTTATTAATTTTTTTAGCATTTAGTTATCCTGCCAACACTTAGAGGACTGGCGCAGAAACCCGGTTTTTCCCGGTAAAAAACCCGGTTTGTTTGGTATGCAGGGCCTAGATCCTGACTTATTTAGGTTGGTTGTGCTGTGGCACGAGTTAATCGAAAGTACCGTCACTGCCCCGAACTCTCCTGACAACAGGTTCGCTCTTTGGCAGCGGAATGGTGCTGAGAGTGCGATCGACCTTTAGATCCAGAGCTAGGAGTAAACTTTATCTAAAAAATATGAGGAAATTATGAAGACCATCATTTTTTTTAATAAATATACTTTTGCCGAAGCAGGGATTACAACACTTAGGCAAAAACCGGGTTTTTTAGCCAAAAACTTGGCTGCATCTGTGCTCCGGGGTTAAAAAACCCGGTTTCTGAGGGAATTCTGCGTAAATCTTGGATTAGCAGGCTGAAACCGGGTTTTTTAGCAAAAAACTTGGCTGCATCTGTGATTCCGGGTTTAAAAAAACCGTTTTTGAGGCAAGTGTGCGTAACTTCTGGAGGAGTTCTTCTGCCTGTAAATACGATGATAGCCGATCGCCTTTGCGGGTAACAAAAAACCCCGACTCCCTGAGATCATCTCTAGAACTTCTAGGGAATCAGAGTTTAAATTAACCAATCACCGATCCACCTCAAAGCTAAATCAAAAAAATGAGGAAATTATGAAAATAGCAGGAAAAACTAGAACTTTCCTGGACGCATAAACCCGGTTTAATAACATAATTGCGTGAATTTTGCAAGAATCAAGGGAATGAGAAAGGGGATTTTCGATCGTCATCCGGCTTTAATGCCACTTTGATTCTTCCGTCGGCCTGGGCCGACTTTGTTTGTCTAGTAGCGGTTTCAACTGCCGAGTTTGATATCCTATCTGCGATCGCATTTTCCCCAAGTTTAAAGCAACGGTTCCCAACCCAGAATTTCCGCCACTTGCTGTGCCAAACTCAAAGGATCGAAAGGCTTTGCAATCACCCCCGCTACCCCCAAATCAGCAAATTCGCTCAAATCCATCGCCTGCACCTTAGCCGTCAGGAAAATCACCGGAATCCCGCGAGTAGCCGCATTGTTTTGCAGCAAACCAAACAGAGTAACTCCGTCCATATCCGGCATCATCACATCTAGCAGAATAGCGTCAGGGAGTTGAGTTTCAGCTAAAAGCAATCCTTGGCTGGCGTCGGGCGCGCTTAGTACAAACCAGCCGCCTAAATGTTCCAGACAGGCCTGAATCACGCTGCAGAGGTTTTTTTCATCATCGATTACCAAAATGCGCTTTGCTGACATAATTAAAACTCAAATTTTAAATTAATCATGGTAAACCGAAAAAAAACTTACGCACGCTGCCTCCTCAACCGGGTTTCTTGACAGATATAGCAGAAGGAAGAAGCAATAAAATTAAGAGTTTCAGCACTTAAAAACGTCCTAATCGTCGGGCGCGTTTGCTATATTATGCCGCTCACCTACTTAAACCGAGAACAGAAAAATCGATATATAGCCCTTGCAAACTCATTCTCCCCGCGTGCGTTGCGAGGAACGTTAGCTTTCGCGATGTCTTATCAAAGCAATCTCAAAACTCAAAACTTTTTCCCCCTTCGCCTTCCAACTGTGCGGGCACTGTGAAATAGAAACTGCTTCCTTGTGAGACAACACTTTCGACCCAAATTCTGCCCCCGTGCTGCTGTACTATGCTGCGACAGATAGCCAAACCCAAACCCGTACCTCCTTTTTGGCGGGAGTCAGAAGCATCCACCTGTTGAAACCGTCCAAAGATAGTTTCTAGTTTATCAGTAGGAATCCCCCGCCCTCGATCTTTGACTTCAAATAAAACCCGTGAAGCGTAGCTATCCCGTAGGGAATCGCCCAAATCTTCAACCCTGACAGTTACTGTACTCCCTGGAGCCGAGAATTTAATCGCATTGCTCAACAAATTTACCAGGAGTTGAACGATTCTGTCGGGGTCAGCCCAAATTTTTGCTGTTTGGGGCAAAATCGACAAATCAATGTTATTTTCAGCAGCCAAAGAAAGTACAGATTCTGCAGACTTCCGCATCAAAACCTGGGCATCGCACCACTGCTTGACGAGGATAACTTGGCTTGATTCGAGCCGCTCTAAGTCTAGAATATCGTTTACCAAACGCACTAACCGTTCGGTATCGCTCGAAGCGATTTCTAACATCTGTTTGGCAGTTTCCGGTTTATTTTTTAGTACCCCAGCCGCCAGCAAACCTAAAGAACCGCGAATCGAGGCAAGCGGCGTTCTCAGTTCGTGGCTGACAATCGAAATAAACTCATTTTTCATTTTTTCAATTGCCCGACTTTCTGTGATATCTGTGACTGTGCCGACGTGACCAATTAGTTGATCTCTGTCGGAAAAAATCGGAGCTGTTTTAAGCCGACAAAACCGGATGGTTCCGTCTCGCTGGATGTGGCGGAATTCGCAGGAAAATTCCCCATCTAGCGATTGCGATTGGGGCCACTTAGACAGAATTAGTTTGAGGTCTTCGCGGTGAACAAACCGCATCCAGCCGTTTCCTAAAGCTGCTGCAGGTGTGAAGCCACCAATTGCTTGACAGCGAGGATTTGTATAGGTACATTTCCCCTCAGTATCAATTTTGAAAATACCCACGGGGGAACTCTCGCTCAGAGAGCGAAATAAAGCTTCGCTTTCCCGGAGTTCTGCTTGAGAGCTTTCTAGTTCTCTGGTGCGCTGCAAAACTCGCATTTCTAACCGTTCGTTGAGCTGTTGGAGGGCGGCTTCAGCAAATTTGCGATCGCTAATATCCCGGTGCACTGATACCCAGTGGGTAAACTCACCATTTTTGTCCGCTATCGGCACAATGCTCATTTCTACCCAAAATTCCGTCCCGTCTTTGCGGTAATTGATCGAGTCAACCCGCACCGGCTGCCAGGTTTTCAAAGCTGTCCGAACTCGATGGAGACTGGCGCGATCTGTTTTTTGTCCTTGCAAGATGCGCGGCGTTTTGCCCACAACTTCTTCTAGGGTATAGCCGGTCATCCGCGTGAAAGCTGGGTTGACATAAAGAATTCGCGGGCCCGGTTCCTCAATCGGTTCAGCTTCGGTAATTAACACGGCGTCGTTAGTGGTGGTGACTACTAATTCCAACAGGCGCAACTGTAATTCTCTAGCTTTGCGATCGGTAATTTCTGTAACAGTCCCCACCATCCGCACTGCATCGCCTGCTTCGTTGTAAAAAAACTTACCTTTCCCCTCCATCCAGTGAATGCTGCCGTCGGGCCAAACCACGCGCTTTTCGTGACAGAAATCTGATCGCTGGGCGATCGCCTGATTTATAGCATTCTCCATACTTTTTAAATCTTCGGGGTGAACGCAAGCTGCAAAACTTTGATAAGTTCCGGCAAAAGTGCCCGGGATCAACCCAAACAACTCTTCGTGTTCCCTCGACCAAACTATGCGATTTTTCTGCACGTCCCAGTCCCAAAATCCAATTTTGGTAGCCGACAAAGCTAAGCTGAGTTGCTCATTGGTTTTCCGCAACTCAATGCTAGTAATAGCAACTCGAAGTTCTCGGGCTATTTCGATTTCGCACGGCTGCCAAGGCAAAGATTTTGACCTCACAGTTTCTTGCCACAACTCAAAGGAAATGCGAGGAGACATCAATCGGCTGCCATCCGCTTTAAGTTCAATTTGCCCCTCTGGTGGACCTGCCCAGTTGACAGTTTGAAGTGCTTCGGGACGGAACCACAAAATGTAATAATTTTGCATCTCGGACATGGCAAGTACCAGCAAACCGCTAGCAACTTCTTTAAACTTCTCGGCGGGCGGATACAGTTTTGAGAGAGAATCTGTATAAAAAACCTCATTATTTATTTGAGTTTTTATCCAAGCAATTAAGTTTTCGATTTCTACCAATTCCGGGGTTTGCCCGATGGTTGTTAAACTTTCATTTGCACACACAACTCCACCAGTAGCACCCACTAAAGCCAGCAATTCATCTCGGTATGTTAGTAAACCTTCTACAAAGCAGTTTTTTTGATAAATTTCCGTGATAAATTTTTGGCAAAGTGCTTTTAAATAAATTGCATATTCCCGGTCTTCGCTATCTTTTTTGTAGCTGAGTTCTAGATTTACAAACTTGGCTAGCAGTTCGCAAGCGGTTCTTGTTTCGTAGTTGACATACTTTCGTGTTGGGTGGTGACAGGCGATCAATCCCCAGAGTTTTTTATCTTTGATTAATGTTAGGGTCATGCTAGCGGCAACGTTCATATTTGTGAGATATTGAACGTGGCAAGGAGAAACGGTTCTCAACAAAGAACCGCCCATATCTAAAGGGCGACCCGTCAGCGGATTGCAGTGAGGAATTAGTTCTACAGGCTGACAGTTAATATCGGGAATAAACCGAATTAAATTCATGTGGAAGAGGTTTCTTGCCTGGGCGGGGATATCGGTAGCCGGATAGTGCAGTCCCAATAAAGGAGCCAAACTTTCTACTTTGTCTTCGGCGACAACTTGCCCCGCCCCGGTGGCATCAAATTGATAGACGATCGCCCGATCGAAACCGATGATCCTCCGCACTTCTTCAACTGCTGTCTGACACAGCACTTGTAGGTTTGGTGTTCTGTGGATTTTGTCGATCGGCTCTTGGACTAAATTATAACAATTGAAACAATCGGTTGTTTTTGGGGAAACAACCGACTCTAGTTCAACAATTAATGCTGAATTTGATTGATGTAGCGTCCCCTCAAAAAAAGACTTGCGGTCTTGACTTTTGAATGATAATCTGAGCGCGTTACGTTGTTGGTCGTTTTCAAATAAAGCTTTTTCAATAGCCTCAATTTCCTCAGTCTCGACAAACTCCTCTAAAAATTGATCCAAAAGTTGTTCGGGGTAAAGGCCCATCGCCTCAAAAGTATTGTTGCTAACTTGCAAAATTTTCAACGCCGGAGATTCCAGCACCAAAAGGATGCCGTGAGGTTGAATGGAACCCGGGGCGTAAATTAGTTCGCAGTCGCTGTTATTGAGAGTGCCTGTGTCTGAGGGCAATACCATTGCTTTCAACTGATTAATACTTCTCTAAATTAGTCTGTGTGGGAGCATCTCATATTTGTAAAAACACTTATTATGGCTCCTTCCTTCTTCCTCCTTCCTTCTTCCTCCTTCCTTCTTCCTTCTTCTTCTTTCCTCCTGACTCCTGACTCCTGACTCCTGGCTCCAATTTCTAGCGGAGGGCTGCATAAGTGAGATGCTCCCGTCTGTGTTCTCGGCGGGCTAGCATCAATCAACAGCACCGCGTCGCAATCACACAATCTAACAATCCCCAGTCTTGGCTAAGGCTTCCTGATTTGTTTCGGACACGCACTGCATATTTGCTCCTAGTTATCCCATTAAAAAAAAAGAATACAAGTGTAGGTACGCGATCGAAACCCATATCTCATCAGTCATTCCCACTTCTTCAATTCTTTAATTCTTTAATTTTTTAAATCTAAAATGGGATTAGCGCTGTGCCTGAGCCAGTCTGTTTCTCAGTTGAGTCCGCTCCAAACGATTCAGGAGGCGAGCAATCAATTCCGGTTTCACGATCGGCTTGTTCACGTAGTCGTCAGCACCTGCGACAAACATTTGGCGCACTATTTCCGATTCGGAATGAGCTGTCAAAAATAGCACGGGGAGCTTGCTCCAGCGCAAATCGTTGCGAACTGCCAAACACAGCTCGATACCGCTGTAACCGGGCATCTCCACATCTAAAATTAGCAAATCCGGACAAGTCGTTTCGAGTACCTCCCAGAACTTTTCGGGATCGTCCAATGTTGTTACTTGAAATCCCCAAGGTTTTAGAATCACTTGCAGTGCAGCCAATAGATGCACGTCATCGTCTACCACCATAACTTTAGCTTCAGCAGGGCCAGTCTGGTCGAGAACTTGGGCGACTGCTTTGAGTATATCTGCTGGGGGCATAGATTTGTGTAAAAAGCCGGAAGCTCCCAAACGAGCAACTTCTATTCGATCGCTCAATTGATTGTGCCCGCTAAAAACCATCACCGGAATTTCGGGCTTTTCACTGCGGAGTTCGGCTAAGAGAGAAAGTCCGTTTTCCTGAGCTCTGGAAAATGTCAAATCCAGCAAAATCGCGTCGGGAGGCTGTTGAGAAATCGCATTTCTTGCCGCTTGCGGAGAGTTGGCGACTTCTATCTGGAAGCCGGAACCGGATGCTACTGTTTTGAGTTGATCGCTCCCAAAATTATCATCCTCAACAATCAGCATTCGGCGCTTTTGGGAAACCGCAGGAACCAAATCGCCTTCTGGTTCGGGCGACGGGCGATCGAATATCTGTTTGATCTGATGCAGAAAGCCTTCAATCTGCTGAGCCGTATCCGGTTTCCAGATGTTTTCAGGCTTGAACAAATGTTCTATCTGGCGCGCAACTTCCGAACCTTTCGGCAGCCCTAACGTGCCCAAAGAACCGACTAATTTGTGAGCTTGAGCCTGGGCTTCCTCGCGCACTTCGCCCTCCAAGCTTCCGTTTTTCAGTTGAGCGATCGCGCGATCGAATATCGCCACCTTTTCTATAAAATTAGCTTTTAAATTTTCCCGCATTTGTGCAATCGCATTCAAGACTTTGAGACGGCGCTCATCTTTGTTTAATTCCTGACTCGACCCGCTAGATTCAGTAGATAAAGTCTCTTGAGTTTTAGCAGTTTCTGGCGTTTCCTGCTCAACTTGTTGGCTCTCAATCTCCTCCGGCAGACTTTTGAGCCGATAGCCCAATCCGTACACGGTTTCCACTAAATCTACTGTCATCCCGGCTGCTTTCAGCTTCTGCCGCAGCCCCTTGATGTGAGCGGTAACGGCTTCTTCTTGAGGAAATTCGCCGGCCGACCAAATGCGATCGAGGATGGCGCTGCGACTGAAAATGCGCCGAGGATTTCTCAGGAAAAGTTCTAGCAAATTGTACTCTTTGGGAGTCAAGTGCAGCACTTTTTCGGCATAAGTTACTTCCGTAGTGTCCGGGTTGACTTGCAGTTTTTCCCATGTTAAATTTGTACTCGACAAAGTTGCCTTACCCCGGCGCAGCAAAGCCCGAATTCGAGCGATTAATTCTTCGAGATTAAAGGGTTTGACCACATAATCGTCTGCACCCGCCTCTAAACCTTGGACTCGATCGTTGCTGCTATCTAGCGCTGTCAGCAGTAAAATCGGCATTTGGCAGCCGGACGATCGCAATTTCCGACACAAACTAATGCCGTCGAGTTTAGGAATCAGCACATCCAAAACAATCAGGTCGTAATCGTATGCCTGCACCAAATGCAACGCTGTTTCACCGTCGGCAGCAGCATTCACATTGTAATTGTGAGAGTTCAGCGCTTGAGTCAGCAAACTGACTGTAATTGTGTCATCTTCTACCAGCAGGATTTTCATAAACGTCACCTGTCCTTCCAACTATTATTGGAACTTTTTATCGGTTTTTGGGGCTAATTAAATAGCCTTTTTACAACTTAATTTAAAAATTCCCCACCTTCAGTATAACAAATAGTCTTCTGCAAATAGAATAATTCTAAATTATTATTTTTATTTTATTTGTTTTCTTCTCGAAATATTTCATTAGATTCGGGCTGGGATTTTATGGCTTTTTGGACTTCAGGGCCTGCTGAATCTTTTGAATCAGATATTGCGAGGAATCTTGATGTTTAACTAAGTCTTCTAACTCGGAGACCGCTACTTCGGCGTGTTCTATCTCTTGAACTAAAGAATCAGCGGTAACACTTTTTATGCCTGCCAAAGGTTCTTGGATAGCGCTCAATGAATTAAATTTTTTTTCCGCTATTAATTCTTCCAACTCTAGCAGGGCCATTTCTGCGCGATCGATCTTGATCGTCACGGATTTAGCGACATTAGCACCCGCTCTTGCTGCCTCCGTGAGTTCGTGAACTCGCAGTTTAAACCGACTGGCAATTTGCTCCATTTGAGTCCCCAATTCAAAAGTTTTACTTGCCAGTCTGCCAATTTCTAGACTCACTTTGCTCAGACCGCTGGGCTGACTTCCCATTTGATTGGTAACTACAGCCACCTGTACTGCTAAATGCCTGACTTGTTCGATCGCCTCCCGGATGGTTCGGGAAGTGCGGTTAACCGTTTCTAAATCATTAGCTATTGCTTTGCCCACGCCCAAAATTTTCTCTGTATTGTTGCAAATAGAAGTAGCACCTTGAAAAGTAGCTTGAAATGCTTGGCGACCTTCGGAAGAAATCAGTTTCGCAATCCTCACAAATCGCTGATTCATTTGAGCAATTTCTTCAGCTTGTTTGACCAGTGCCACTTGCTGGGCACTGGGATTCGTATGCAACTTTTCTATTTGACGTTGTTGGATTTTTAAAAGCTCATTACATTCGTGAACCTTAGCCTGTTCTTGTTGAAGTAGCGCCAAATACTTGTGTCTTTCTACTCGGTATTTTTGAATAACTTTGTTAGCTTGCGCTAAAAGTTGTGACTGGGTAATTACCAGAGTTTGAACGTCCAACAGGCGGTAGCTTTGGTTTTCCATTACCACAATAATCGGTTCATAAATTAAGTCTTTGTGCCTGTTGAAAGACGCTTGCACGGCATCGTCAATTTTCCAGTTTTCCGAAAGCAGCAAAGGCGGAATTCTCAGAAAATCTAACAAGGATCGAATCGGGTGTGACCCGTACAGTTCTACGCGATCGGGAAAACTCATTTGCTCTCGAAATTTGAGGCGAGAAATCATGCCCAATACTTGTGATTCATGAGTAATAATGACTCCCGGCAGGTCTGGTTCTTGCTCAAATCTTTCAGCCACTACCTGTCCTGGAGTTGTAGCGCTCACTTGGAAGTCGTGACACGGCAGATGTCCGATCGTGAAATCGGGGGTGAGTTGAGTTGGATTGCTCATTTACCCGGATAGTGTTAAGTACAAGTTAACAAATTATATATTAATATAATACTGGAATAACATTGTTGAAAGTAGTCAACGACCCAGCACGGAAGTGACTGGGCTTCGGGCCTAAAACTTCATTTTCAGTTGAGCAGCCTGACACCTTTGATGTCTAGGTTTTTTGAGTAATGACACCAAGCGGATGCGTAGCTAGTCCCCTGTTCTGTCGTTAAGGGTTAAACATTTTTATTTGGGTTAAGGACGTACCATTAGCCGAATCAGCTCAGAAAACAAAGGCGCGTGCTAACTTCACCCCAGCAATGGGAGTGGAATTGCTTAGTTTCCATCAACAACCCGGTTTACAAACACGACCAGAAGCGATCGATTATACAGCCGTATCCCTTCCCCCCGTTTTCTCCTACCGCTTTCGCGCTCGTAAAGCGCTGGAGCGCGGGTCACTCGCCCAGAAGAAAGATGACAACTATAGGGAGAAATTAGCTCTCTGGCTCCCGGGCCTTCTATTACCTACTTTCTGACTACTGTCATATCAAGTCTGTTGGATCGACCGCGCCTGCTGTGCCCCAGGTTCCGTCCTCACAACAGGGGCATTCATATTTTGTTCTTTAACTTCCAGCCGGGAAGTCCCTCGGTATATTTAGAGGGGATTAATCTGAGCGCTACGCGAAGTACCCCGACTAAA